>NZ_LZIX01000253.1:0-34993 GCF_001666955.1 Mycobacterium sp. E735
CAGCCGGTTCTCACCCCGCGATGTCTGCGGGATCTGCGGCCAGCGCGACCGCCGTGGCGACCGCGTGCCCGACGCGCAGGTCCAGCGGGCTGGGGACGATCCGGTCGAAAGCCAGGTCATCGCTGACGACCGAGAAGATCGCCTCGGCCGCGGCCACCATCATCTTTTCGGTGATCCTGCGCGCGTCGGGCACGCGGTCGCCACGGCGGTCGCGCTGGCCGCAGATCCCGCAGACATCGCGGGGTGAGAACCGGCTGGCTGGCGGTGCCGCTGGTCGCCGCCCTGCTCGCCGCGGCCGGCTGCGGCACGGATACCGGTGAGCACCGCGCCCGCCCGGAACTGGTGGTCGGCTCGGGGGCGGATTCGGAGTCGGCGCTGCTGGCCGGCGTCTACGTGGCCGCGCTGCGGTCCTATGGTTTCGCGGCGCGCGCCGAGACCGCGGACGATCCGATGGCGCGCCTGGACGCGGGTGCCTTCACCGTCGTCCCGGCGTTTACCGGGCGCAAACTGGAGAGCCTGCAGCCCGGCGCGGTCGCCACGTCTGACGCCGACGTCTACCGCGCGATGGTCGCCGCGCTACCCGAGGGCGTCGCGGCGGGCGACTACACGACCGCCGCGGAAGACAAGCCCGTTCTGCTGGTGACGGGGGCCACCGCGAAGGCGTGGGGCGGCAGCGACGTCAGCGCCGACCTGAGCACGCTGCCGAAGCACTGCGCCGGCCTCGTCGTCGGCGCCGTCACCGGGCGCCCGGCCCCTTCGAACGTGGGCACCTGCCGGCTCCCCGTTCCGCGCGAATTCCCCGACGAGACAACGATGTTCAACGCGGTGAAGGCCGGTCAACTGACCGCGGGGTGGACGACCACAGCCGACCCCGGCCTGCCCGCCGACCTGGTCACGCTCGTCGACGGGAAGCCCGCGCTGATACGGGCCGAGAACGTGGTGCCGCTGTATCGCCGCAACGCGCTGAGCGACCGGCAACTGCTGGCGATCAATGAAGTGGCCGGGGTCCTGGATACGGCGGCCCTGGTCGACATGCGCCGCCAGGTGGCCGGGGGAGCCGACCCGCAGGCGGTGGCCGGCGGCTGGTTGGCGGAACACCCACTGGGGCGGTGACGGGCGGCCGGGGTCAGCGCTTGGGCAGCAACCGGGTCACGACACGCTGCACGCGACCCATGACGGGGCCGCGCAGGAGCCGCTCGGGCTGCGAACCGGTCAGCCGCACCACCAAATCCATGGCCTTGACGTCCGGTCCGACCAACACTCGCGCCCTGTCCTTGCGCACGCCCGCCAAGATGACCTGCGCCGCCCGCTGCGGCGTGGTCTTGGCTTGTTGCTCCTCGAACAGCTCCGCCAGGCCGTCCTGGTCCAGGCCCTCGGCGAAGATCGCGTTGCGGGCGAACCCCGTCTTCACGCCGCCCGGGTGCACGGTCGTCACCCGCACCGGGTGACCCGCCAGCACCATTTCCTGTCGCAGCGCCTCGGTGAAGCCGCGGACCGCGAACTTGGCGGAGACGTATGCCGCCTGGCCCGGCGCGGCGAACAGGCCGAGCGCGCTGGAGATGTTGATGAGGTGGCCGTCGCCGGAGGCGATGAGGTGCGGGAGGAACGCCTTGGTGCCGTTGACGACGCCCCAATAGTCGACGTCCATCACCCGTTCGATGTCCTTGAACCGGCTGTCCTCGATCGACCCGACGAACGTGATGCCCGCGTTGTTGTACAGCTGGTTGACCTGGCCGAAGTGCTCGCGGACCGCGTCGGCGTAGGCCAGGAAGGCCTCGCGCTCGGTCACGTTGAGGCGATCGGCTTTGACGGGCGCGCCGATGGCCTTGAGCTGTTCCTCGGTCTGCGCCAGCCCATCGGTGTCCACGTCGCTGATCGCGAGCTTGGCACCCGCGCGGCCCAGTTCCAGGGCCAGCGCCCGGCCGATGCCCGAACCCGCGCCCGTGACGACGGCGACCTTGCCGGCGAACTCATGCATGCGGTGCTCCCTTGTGGCGGCGTGACCGCGTCGAGGCTATCCGGTGCGGCGATTCGCCGCTATGGAATCCATCACTGCTTGGGCATCAGCCGGCCCATGACCGGGCCGAACAGCTGCTGATAGTACGGGCCGGCCACGCGCACCATCACGTCCAGAACCTTGGCGTCCGTGCCGACCAGCACCCGGGCCCTCTTCTTGCGGACGGCTTCCAGGATGATCTGGGCCGCTCGATGCGGGCTGGTCTTGGCAAGCCGTTTGTCGAACAGACTGGCCAGCTGGGCCTGGTCGAGGCCCTCGGCGGCGGTGGCGTTGCGGGCGATCGCGGTTTTGATGCCGCCGGGGTGCACGGTGGTCACCGCCACCGGGTGGCCGGCCGCCACCATTTCCTGTCGCAACGCCTCGGTGAATCCCCGGACCGCGAATTTGGCCGAGTTGTAGGCCGCCTGCCCGGGCACCGCGAAGAGGCCGAACACGCTGGAGATGTTGATGACGTGGCCGTCGCCGGAGGCGATCAGGTGCGGCAGGAACGCCTTGGTGCCGTTGACGACGCCCCAGAAGTCGACGTCCATCACCCGTTCGATGTCCTTGAACTGGCTGACTTCGACGTCGCCGGTGAAGGCGATGCCGGCGTTGTTGTAGATCTGGTTCACCTTGCCGAAGTGCTCGCGGACCGCGTCGGCGTAGGCCAGGAAGGCCTCGCGCTCGGTCACGTCGAGCCGGTCGGCTTTGACCTCGGCTCCGATCGCCTTCAACCGTGCCTCGGTCTCGGCGAGCCCCTCGAGGTCGACGTCGCTGATCGCGACCTTGGCGCCGGAGCGCGCCAACTCGACGGCCAGCGCCTGCCCGATCCCCGAACCCGCGCCCGTCACCACTGCGACCTTGCCGGCGAACCCCTGCATGAGCACCCTTCCTTCCACGGCCCAATTGCGTCGAGGCTAGCCGGTACCGACGGTCCCCGGTACGCGTGGGTGGGCAACCCGCGGTCAGCGGAAGGCCGTGTCGAGGATCTCCTGCTGCTCGACCGCATGCACCTTCGACGAGCCCGACGACGGCGCCGACATCGCCCGGCGTGAGATGCGCTTCAGCCCGGTGAGCTTGTCGGGCAGCAGCTCGGGCAGCTCCAGGCCGAACCGCGGCCACGCGCCCTGGTTGGCCGGCTCCTCCTGCACCCAGAAGAACTCCCTGGCGCCGGGGTAGCGGTCCAGCGTCTCGTTGAGCCGGCGCTTGGGCAGCGGGGCGAGCTGCTCGATGCGCACGATCGCGACGTCGTCCCGGTTGTCCTTGGCCTTGCGGGCCACCAGCTCGTAGTAGATCTTCCCGCTGGTCAGCAGGATCCTGGTGACCTTGCTGCGGTCGCCGATGCCGTCCTCGTACGTCGGCTCCTCGAGCACCGAGCGGAACTTGATCTCGGTGAAGTCCCTGATGTCGCTGACGGCGGCCTTGTTGCGCAGCATCGACTTCGGCGTGAACACGATCAGCGGCCGCTGCACACCGTCGAGGGCGTGCCGGCGCAACAGGTGGAAATAGTTCGACGGCGTCGACGGCATCGCGATCGTCATCGACCCCTCCGCCCACAGCTGCAGGAAGCGTTCGATGCGACCGGAGGTGTGGTCGGGGCCCTGGCCCTCGTGGCCGTGCGGCAGCAGCAGCACCACGTTGGACAGCTGGCCCCACTTGGCCTCACCGGAGCTGATGAACTCGTCGATGATCGACTGCGCCCCGTTGACGAAGTCGCCGAACTGGGCCTCCCACAACACCAGGGCGTCCGGGTTGCCCACGGTGTAGCCGTACTCGAACCCGACGGCGGCGTATTCCGACAGCGGTGAGTCGTACACCAGGAACTTGCCGCCGGTCGGAGTCCCGTCCTTGTTGGTCGCCAGCAGCTGCAGCGGGCAGAACTCTTCGCCGGTGTGGCGGTCGATGATCACCGAATGCCGCTGGGAGAAGGTGCCGCGCCGGGTGTCCTGGCCCGACAGCCGGACCAGCTTGCCCTCGGCCACCAGCGAACCCAGCGCCAGCAGCTCGCCGAACGCCCAGTCGATCTTGCCCTCGTAGGCCATCTCCCGGCGCTTTTCCAGCACCGGCTGCACGCGCGGGTGCGCGCTGAAGCCTTCCGGCAGGTCGAGAAACGCGTCGCCGATGCGGGACAGCAGCGCCTTGTCGACGGCGGTGGCCAACGACGGGGAAATGCGCTGCAGCGACTCCACCGACTCGCTCGGCTGCACGCCGTGTTTCTCCAGGTCGCGCACCTCGTTGAACACCCGCTCCAGCTGGCCCTGGTAGTCGCGCAGTGCGTCCTCGGCCTCCTTCAGCGAGATGTCGCCGCGACCGATCAGGGCTTCGGTGTAGCTCTTGCGCACCCCGCGCTTGATGTCGACGACGTCGTACATCGACGGGTTGGTCATCGACGGGTCGTCGCCTTCGTTGTGGCCGCGCTTGCGGTAGCACAGCATGTCGATGACGACGTCCTTTTTGAACCGCTGGCGGAAGTCCACGGCCAGCTGCGCCACCCACACGCAGGCCTCCGGGTCGTCGCCGTTCACGTGGAAGATCGGCGCCCCGATCATCTTCGCGACGTCGGTGCAGTACTCGCTGGATCGCGAGTATTCCGGCGCCGTGGTGAAGCCGATCTGGTTGTTGACGATGATGTGTATCGTGCCGCCGACGCGGTAACCGGGCAGGTTGGCCAGGTTCAGCGTCTCGGCGACCACGCCCTGGCCGGCGAATGCGGCGTCGCCGTGCAGCATCATCGGCACCACCGAGAAGGCCTTCTCCTCGCCGTCGTCGTGGGCGCCGCGGTTCAGCAGGTCCTGCTTGGCCCGGACCAGGCCCTCGAGCACCGGGTCCACCGCTTCCAGGTGCGACGGGTTGGCGGTCAGCGAGACCTGAATGTCGTTGTCGCCGAACATCTGTAGGTACACGCCGGTGGCGCCCAGGTGGTACTTGACGTCACCCGAGCCGTGGGCCTGCGACGGGTTCAGGTTCCCCTCGAACTCGCTGAAGATCTGCGAGTAGGGCTTGCCCACGATGTTGGCCAGGACATTGAGGCGGCCGCGGTGGGGCATGCCGATGACGACCTCGTCGAGGCCGTGCTCGGCGCACTGGTCGATCGCCGCGTCCATCATCGGGATCACGCTCTCCGCGCCCTCCAGCGAAAAGCGTTTCTGCCCAACGTATTTGGTCTGCAGGAACGTCTCGAACGCCTCGGCGGCGTTCAGCTTGCTCAGGATGAATTTCTGCTCGGCCACCGTCGGCTTGACGTGCTTGGTCTCGACGCGCTGCTGCAGCCACTCCTGCTGCTCGGGGTCGAGGATGTGGGTGTATTCGACGCCGATGTGGCGGCAGTACGCGTCACGGAGCAGCCCGAGCACGTCGCGCAGCTTCTTGTACTCGCAACCCGCGAAGCCGTTGACCTTGAACACCCGGTCGAGGTCCCACAGCGTCAGGCCGTGGTTGAGGATTTCGAGGTCGGGGTGGCTGCGGAACCGGCTGCCGTCCAGCCGCAACGGGTCGATGTCGGCCATCAGGTGTCCGCGGTTGCGGTAGGCCGCGATCAACTCCATCACCCGGGCGTTCTTGTCGACGATCGAGTCCGGGTTGTCGGTGCTCCACCGCACCGGCAGGTACGGGTTGCCCAGTTCGCGGAAGATCTCGTCCCAGAAGGCGTCCGACAGCAGCATCTCGTGGATGGTGCGCAGGAAGTCGCCGGATTCCGCGCCCTGGATGATGCGGTGGTCGTAGGTGGAGGTCAGCGTGATCAGCTTGCCGATGCCCAGCTCGGCGATGCGTTCCTCGCTGGCGCCCTGGAACTCCGCCGGGTACTCCATGGCGCCGACGCCGATGATGGCGCCCTGGCCGGCCATGAGCCGCGGCACCGAGTGCACGGTGCCGATAGTGCCGGGGTTGGTCAGCGAAATCGTCACGCCGGCAAAGTCTTCGGCGGTCAGCTTGCCGTCGCGGGCGCGGCGGACGATGTCCTCGTAAGCGGTGACGAACTGCGCGAACCGCATGGTTTCGCAGCCCTTGATGCCGGCCACCACCAGGGAGCGCTTGCCGTCCTTGCCCTGTAGGTCGATGGCGAGGCCCAGATTGGTGTGCGCCGGGGTGACCGCGGTGGGTTTGCCGTCGACCTCGGCGTAGTGCCGGTTCATGTTCGGGAACTGCTTGATCGCCTGCACCAGCGCGTAGCCGAGCAGGTGGGTGAACGAGATCTTGCCGCCGCGGGTGCGCTTGAGCTGGTTGTTGATGACGATACGGTTGTCGATGAGCAGCTTGGCGGGAACGGCGCGGACGCTGGTGGCGGTCGGCACGTCCAGCGAGGCGGACATGTTCTTGACGACGGCGGCCGCGGCGCCGCGCAGCGTCTGCAGCTCGTCGCCCTCGGCCGGCGGGGGAGTCGGGGCCTTGGCTTTCGCCGGTGCGGCGGGGGCGCCGTTGCCGGCGGAGCCCGCGGGCTTGGCGGGCGCGGCGGTCTGGGTTACCGGCGGCGCGGGCGTTGGCTGCGGTGCGCTGGCGGCCGCCTGGCCGTCGCCGGTGGCCGCGCTCGAGGGGGAGTCGCCGGTCGGCTCGGGGTTGTAGTCGACGAGGAACTCATGCCAGCTCGGATCGACCGAGGAGGGGTCGTCGCGGAACTTGCGGTACATCTCCTCGACCAGCCATTCGTTTTGCCCGAATGGTGAACTTATGTTGCTCACGACCGCTGTTCGCCTCAATTCCTCTGTCCGGCAAGCGCTTTTACCTGTTGTGGCGCGGCGCCCGCACGTTTGTCGACCCCGGAGTGTGGAGCATGTCACACCAGTGGCGATGCTCAACGTTTCCGCCCTATAAAGGCTAACCTTTCGCCAGCAATTCGCCAGGGAGACGGGGGTATGGAGGGGGACGGCCGTTCGCTAGCCGGCTTCGTGGAAGGGCGGCACCAGGTGCAGCGCGCGCGGCCAGCGCACCGGCGGGGTGCCGAAGGCGCGGTTGGCGTTGCGGACGATCTTCCTGCCGGCGAAATAGTTGCCGACGGCTCCGACGACGACGCCGATGCCGACCGGCAGCAGCTTGCCGAACACCAGGGCGCCGCGGCGCAGCGTATACCGCTTGACCCAGGACTTGAGCAGCCGCGAGTTCAGCCGCGACATCGACGACAGCGGCACCGCGGCCATGCTCTCGGAAATCCAGCCGCCGTTGGTGCGCGCCGGCCCGAACAGCTGGGTGACCGCCTCCTTGCTGTTGTCGCCGACCAGCACGGACAGCACCAGGGCCCGGCGCCGTTCCCGGTGGTCGGCGGGAATGTCGTACACCACCGCGACAGCCAGCACGAAGAACGCGGTGGCTTCCAGGAACGTGACCGTCTCCGCCGCGGCGGCGGACAGCGCGCTCAACGTGCCGATACCCGGGATGGTGGCCGCCGCGCCCACCGCCATGCCGCTGGCCGTCACCATGCCCACATAGCGTCTCTGCAGCTTGGCGAGGATGTCGGCGGGGCCGCTGTTCGGGTGCGCGTTGCGCAACCGGGACACGTAGGCCTCGGCGGCCGGGCCCTGGATCCGCGAGCTCCGCTCGATGACCTGGGCCAATGCCCGCGCAGACGCCTTGGGCCTGCCGTCGGCGGGCATCGGCGCATCATCCGCGTGCGACATGCTGAAAAATCGGTTCGAAGACCGCTTCCGTCGGGCCCGCATCCTGCCTCTCCTGAAATGGCGTCCTACCAGGCTAACGTGCCCGCCGCAGATCACCGCCCGAACACGAAAGCTCGGGGGTGGTGTACCCCGGATCGGATCCGTGGCTGCCCCCAATCGGCCCAGCGGCAATAATGCAGGCTGGATGTCCGTGATGGCCCGGGCCGATCGATGAACAGGCCCGCGCAGGCACGCATCGTCCGAAGCGGAAACGAGGTGGGGAGATGGCCACGGCGACGCCTCCGTCGGCCGGGGGAACCCGGCGCGCGGCGCCGAATCCACCCCACAGCGGGCGCCGAAACCTCCTGATCGAGAACTCGCCGCAGTCGCAGAAGCCCTGGAACGCGCTCTGGGCGATGATGATCGGCTTCTTCATGATCATGGTCGACTCGACGATCGTCGCCATCGCGAACCCGACGATCATGACGAACCTGCACATCGGCTACGACACCGTGATCTGGGTGACCAGCGCCTACCTGCTGGGTTATGCGGTCGTGCTGCTGGTGGCCGGGCGGCTCGGTGACCGATTCGGCCCGAAGAACATGTACCTGATCGGGCTGGTGGTGTTCACCGTCGCCTCGGTGTGGTGCGGGCTGTCGGGCAGCGCCGCGATGTTGATCGCCGCCCGCGTCGTCCAAGGCGTGGGCGCCGGCGTGCTCACGCCCCAGACTTTGTCGACGATCACCCGGATCTTCCCGCCGGAACGCCGCGGCGTCGCGGTGAGCCTGTGGGGCGCCACCGCCGGCGTGGCCAGCCTGGTGGGCCCGCTGGCCGGCGGCGTGCTGGTCGACGGGCTGGGCTGGCAGTGGATCTTCTTCGTCAACGTCCCGATCGGCGTGCTGGGGCTGGCCCTGGCCTACTGGCTGGTCCCCGTGCTGCCCACGCAGTCGCACCGGTTCGATGTGGTGGGCGTCGTGTTGTCCGGCGCGGGCATGTTCCTGATCGTGTTCGGCTTGCAGCAGGGCCAGGCCGCGCACTGGGAACCCTGGATCTGGGCGATGATCGTCGCCGGCATCGGGTTCATGACGGTGTTCGTGTTCTGGCAGTCGATGAACACCGACGAGCCGCTGATCCCCCTGGTGATCTTCGGCGACCGCGACTTCGGGCTGTGCAACGTCGGTGTGGCCATCATCTCGTTCGCCGCCACCGCGATGATGCTGCCGTTGACGTTCTACGCGCAGGCCGTCTGCGGGCTCTCGCCGACGCGCTCGGCCCTGCTGATCGCGCCGATGGCGATCGCCAACGGTGTGTTTGCGCCCTTCGTCGGCAGGATGGTCGACCGCTACCATCCGCGCCCGGTCCTCGGTTTCGGCTTCTCGGTGCTGGCGATCGCGCTGACCTGGCTCACGTTCGAGATGTCGCCGCAGACGCCGATCTGGCGCCTGGTGTTGCCGTTCTTCGCGACCGGCGTCGGAATGGCGTTCGTGTGGTCGCCGCTCACCGCCACCGCGACGCGCAACCTGCCGCCGAGCCTGGCCGGCGCGGGCTCGGCCGTGTACAACTCCGTCCGCCAGCTCGGCGCGGTGCTCGGCAGCGCCGGCATGGCCGCGTTCATGACCGCGCGGATCGGCGCCGAGATGCCCGCGCAGCCGTCCCCCGGCGCCGGCGGCGAGGCGCCCGCGACGCTGCAACTGCCCGAGTTCCTGCGCGACCCGTTCTCGGCCGCCATGTCGCAGTCGGTCCTGTTGCCCGCGTTTATCGCGCTGTTCGGGATAGTGGCCGCGCTGTTCCTGGTCGGCTTCGCGCCGACGGCCATGGGTGGCCGGCCCGACGCGGGCGACGCGGTCGACGACGACTATGACGACGACGAGTACGTCGAATTCATCCTGCTCCGTGAACCCGAGGCCGCCCCCGCACCGGTCTCTCGGGTCGCCCGTCCGCGCCCGGCGCCCGCCGTGCGGCCAACCGGGTTCGCCCACAACGGCTCTCATGTCGACGAGCCCAAGGTTTTCCGTCCGGTCACCGGGTTGTCGGCGCGGGCCTACCCGCCCGCCCCGCGCACTCGGGCGACACCGCCGGGACGGCAGCAAAACGGCGCGCCGCGAGGGCAGCGGCACGGCCGCGATCCCGACGACGAGCCCACCGGCTACGGCCGCCACTCGTCCGGCAACTAGGCGATCGCCGCGCCGGTCTGGGTCAGCGCCAGGAACGCACCCAAGTCGACCAGGCCCGAGGGCGTGCCGGGCAGGTATTCGGTCAGCGATTCCGAGCGCACGATGACGGCCGCGTATTGGGCGCGGCTGATGGCGACGTTGAGCCGGTTCCTATTGAGCAGGAACGAGATTCCGCGTGGCACGGTGTCCGCGGTGGAGGCCGTCATCGAGATGAACACCACGGGCGCCTGCCCGCCCTGGAACTTGTCGACGGTGCCCACCCGGATTCCGTCGAGGCCCGCCGCGGTCAACCGCCGGCGCAGCAGCGCCACCTGGGCGTTGTAGGGCGCCAGCACCAACACATCGGCGGCGGTCAGGGGCCGGGTACCGCGCTCGTCGGTCCAGGCCGCGCCGAGCAGGCGGTCGATCTCGTCAACGACGGCGCCGGCCTCCTCTGGGCTCTCGGTCGAATTACCTTGATGCTCAACGGTGATCGTCCGCACGCCGGGCCGGTAGCCGGCGAGGCGCCGGGCGGCGGTGCACTCGTGGGAGTGCAGCCTGCCCTCGTAGGACAGCGCGGACACCGCGCCGCACACCGCGGGGTGCATGCGGTACGAGCGGTCCAGGAAATACCCGCGCTCGTCGGGCAGTGTGCGCTGGCCCTCGACCAGCCAGTCGAGCGCCGAGGTGTCGACGGGGTCGGGATGGGTGCCCTGGCTGACCTGCGGCAGCTGCTGGGGATCGCCGAGCAGCAACAGGTTGGCGGCGGCCGGCGCCACGGCGACGGTGTTGGCCAAACAGAATTGGCCGGCCTCGTCGATCACCAGCAGGTCGAGGGCGCCCGGCGGCACCCGGGTCGCGTTCGCGAAATCCCATGCAGTGCCGCCCAGTACGCAGCCGGCGTTCTCGGCGATGAACGCGGCGTAGGCGCTGCTGTCGATCTCCTGCCAGCGCGGGGCGCCGTGGTCGTTGCGCTTCTTGGCGACCCGCTGCGCGTCCAGCCCGGCGTCGATGACACAGTCCAGCACGTTCTCCACCGTGGCATGCGATTGCGCGACGACGCCGATCCGCCAGCCATGGTCGGTGGCCAGGCGCTGGATCACGCGCGCGGCGGTGTGCGTCTTGCCGGTGCCGGGCGGCCCGTGCACCGCCAGGTACGACGAATCCAGGTCCATCAGCGCGGCGGTGATGTCGGCTGCGATGTCCGGGATGTCGGCGCCGCGGGGCAGCGCGGAGCCGCTACGCGTGCGGGGCGCGCGGCGCAGCAGGATGTCGACGACCGCGCTGCGGGGTAGCCCTGGCAGGCCGGCCGCCACCGCGGCGGCCGTGGACTCGATGGACTCCCGAAGCGCGGTCGTCGGAATCGGAGGGCCGGGGGTCAACGCGAACGGGAGTTGATGAAAGGGCTTGCCGTCGTTGCCCACTCGTTCGACGATGGTGACTTCGGTGGGCAGCGCCGGATCGTCGGCGGCTATCACCGTGGCGCGCCCGGCCGCCCGCCGGTCGGGATCGTCGGACATCCCCGATGGAGCCGGCGGGTCGTAGAGGGCAAAGACGTCGGTCGGCAGCTCGCCGCGGGCCAACTCGCCGCGCAGTCGCACCCGCCGCTGCGGCTTGCGCGCGCGGGGTGGCGTGTTCCAGTCCACGTTCACCGACGCGTGTTCCGCGACGAAGACGTCGGTGTTATCCGCCCATTCCTCCACGGGGAAGTTCAATCGGTCGAAGTGGGCCCACCAGAACGGCTTGTCCTCGCGCCGGTGGTAGCCGCGCGCCGCGGCCAGCAGCGCCACCGCGGTCTGCTCGGGGGTGCGCTCACCCGCTGTGGCGTCGCCGGTGAATGTCGCGAGCGTCACCGCCAGCGCGTCGCGGTCCTCGACGGTGTTGCCGCCACGGACGGGCTGGGCGCCGATCGGCACGACGCCGGATTCGTAGGCGCGCAGCATCAACCAGTTGCGCAGTTCCTGGGTGGAGCGGCAGTCGTAGAGGTTGTAGTCCTCGATCTCCTTGAGCACCGAGGCGGCGTCGTCGCCGCGTCCGTCGGCCCGCAGTTCGCAGTACCGGGCGTAGGAGGTGATCGAGCCTGCGGCCGTGGTGACGTCACCGGCGCGCAGCTGCGCCCCCATGTAGAGCGGCTCCAGCGCCTTGAGGCTGAATGACTCCGCGCCCACTCGAATGCTCTTGCGCACCAGGGGGTAGAGGTCGACCAGCGTTCCGCTGCGCAGTAGCTCGTCAACTTGGTCCTCGCCGACGCCGTAGCGGCCGGCGAGCCGCAGCAACGCGGTCTTCTCATACGGGGCGTAGTGGTAGATGTGCATGTTGGGCCTGCGTTTGCGGCGTTTGGCCACCATCGCCAGGAAGTCGGTCAGGGCCTTGCGTTCCTCCGCCCGGTTGTGCGCCCACAACGGCCGAAACGCGCCGGCGGGCCCGGCCTCCAGGACGCCGAACAGGTATTCCAGGCCCCACTCCTTGCCGTCGACGGTCCACAGCGGGTCGCCCTCGAAGTCGAAGAACAGGTCGCCCGGATCCGGTTCGGGCAGCAGCGTCAGCGGCTGGGGGTCGACGATCTCGAACTGCGGCGTGCCGGTCTCGCGTTGGCGGACTTGGAGTCTCGCCTGGGCGGTCAGCTTGCCGACCGCGCCCGGCGCCAGCTCCGGCACGGGACCAAAGTGCTGGGCCAGCTCGGACACCGTGGTGACGCCGGCGTCGATCAGCTTGTCCCGCTGGGTCACTCGCATGCCGGCGACCAGCAGCAGGTCGTCGGTGGCACGCAACTGCTCCGTGCACAACGGGCAACGCAAACACGCGCCCACGCCCTCGTCGTCCCACCGGACCGCGGCTCCACCCGCGTGGTGCTCGTCGAGGAGCAGCTGCAATCGTGCGCGCTGCGAACGGTAAACGGGGATCAGGTCATGGACCCGGTAGCGCGCCACCGTCCCGTCGCCCAGGTGCAGTTCCGCCTCGGGCGCCACCCCGACGCCCGAGGCGGCCAGCGCGTCGGCGTAGGCGGCGAGTTGCAACAGCGCGGTGACCTTCGCCGAGCGGGCCAGCTTGGTGTCGATGACCCGGTACTGCTCCCCTTCTCGCACCAGAAAGTCGGCGAATCCGACGAAGCGGCCGTCGAACATGGCGGCCTGATAGACCGCGGGCGCGCCGCCGGCGACTGCGCGTCGCGTCGCCTCGGCCGCCGCCGCGAGGCCCGCGGGCGTGTAGGCCGGGCGGCCGATGACCGCGACGCCATCGCCGAACTCGTCGCGCAGCCGGTCCAGTTCGCGCCGCTCGTGTTCCGTCCCGAGGGTGGCGGTCCGGGCGAGGAGGTCGTCCTCGACGGTGGCGGCCGGCGCCCAGCCGAGCCGCGCGTCGAAATCCCGCAACAACGCGTACTCGCAGCGGGCGGCGGCCGCGAGGTCCGAGGCGCTGTAGACGATGCTGTCGCCGGTGACGAACACAGCAGCAACTGTAGGTGAGGGGACCGACTAAAAGGCGGCTCCGCCTAGTGCCCCGGGGCGTTGCCGATCAGCTCCACTCCGTTGCCGTTCCAGTGGAACCGCACATCGGTGTTCAAGCCGTTGATGCCGCTGGGGTAGGTCAGCGCGACCGTGTCGCCGGTGGTCTGCGCCGGGTCGACGCCGTTGAACCCGTAGGTGTCGGGCACCCCTTGCGGGATGAATTGCCCGAGATGGAACAGGACCGCCCGGGTGGTGGGATTGACGGCGTTGGTGTTGGCCTTGATGATCACCGCCGACAGCTGGGCGCACTGGTTGTAGTTGCCGGCCAGTGGCTCCGGGTTCCAGGGTTGCTGGCTGCGCGGGTCGCGCGGCAGCTCGGAGACCACCTTGGCGATGGTGGGTGAGGCGAGGTTGACCGCGCACGGGTCGGCGGGCGGGGCGCTGCCGCCGGGCGGCGCGGCGGCGCCGGACGGCTGGGCCGGGGCCGTGATGGACGGGGTCTCGGTCGTCGTCGCGGCCTGCGGCGTCTTGGCGACCGTGGAGTCTCCCGAACCACAGCCGGTCAAGGTGATGGCGATCAACGCGACAGCGGCCGAGCCGGTCAGTGGCTCGGTACGGCGGGGTAGCGACCACACATCGGGCACCGTACCGTCATCGCGCGTTCGGGTGTGACAGGCGTGGCCGGGCCCAGCGCGGCTGTGCTCATGATCACGGGACCGCAGCGCTGAAGTCTGACGATCTGGCCACGGCCACTAGACTCCATGGACGATGACCCACCCGGACGGCTCGCCTGAGGCTGCCTCGACTACGTTTGCCGACCTGCAGATCCATCCCTCCGTCTTGCGGGCGATCGCCGACGTCGGCTACGAGTCACCCACCGGCATTCAGGCCGCGACGATCCCGGCGCTGATGGCGGGCTCGGACGTCGTCGGGCTGGCGCAGACCGGCACCGGCAAGACGGCGGCGTTCGCCATCCCGATCCTGTCCAGGATCGACGTCACCAGCACCGCGACGCAGGCACTGGTGCTGGCGCCGACGCGGGAGCTGGCGCTGCAGGTGGCCGAGGCGTTCAGCCGCTACGGGGCCCATCTGCCGAAGATCAACGTGCTGCCGATCTACGGCGGCTCGTCCTACACCGTGCAGCTCGCCGGGCTGCGGCGCGGCGCCCAGGTGGTCGTCGGCACCCCCGGCCGGGTCATCGACCACCTCGAGCGGGGGACACTGGACCTGTCGCGGGTCGACTACCTGGTGCTCGACGAGGCCGACGAGATGCTCACCATGGGCTTCGCCGAAGACGTCGAACGGATCCTCTCCGAAACCCCGGAGTACAAACAGGTCGCCCTGTTCTCCGCGACCATGCCACCGGCGATCCGCAAGCTGACCACCAAGTACCTGCACGATCCGCTCGAGGTCACCACCAAGGCCAAAACCGCTACCGCGGAGAACATTTCGCAGCGCTATATCCAGGTCGCGGGTCCGCGCAAGATGGACGCGCTGACCCGGGTGCTGGAAGTAGAGCCGTTCGAGGCGATGATCGTCTTCGTTCGCACCAAGCAGGCCACCGAGGAAGTCGCGGAAAAGCTTAGGGCCCGAGGGTTTTCCGCGGCCGCCATCAACGGCGACATCCCACAGGGCCAGCGGGAGCGGACTGTCGCCGCGCTGAAGGACGGCGGCATCGACATCCTGGTCGCCACCGACGTGGCCGCCCGCGGGCTCGACGTGGAGCGCATCTCGCACGTGCTCAACTACGACATCCCGCACGACACCGAGTCCTACGTGCATCGCATCGGCCGCACCGGCCGGGCCGGGCGGTCGGGAACCGCACTGCTCTTCGTATCGCCGCGGGAGCGCCACCTGCTCAAGGCGATCGAAAAGGCAACGCGGCAAACGCTTACCGAGTCGGAGCTGCCCACCGTCGAGGACGTCAACGCCCAGCGGGTGGCGAAGTTCGCCGACTCCATCACCGACGCGCTGGGCCGTCCTGGCATCGACCTCTTCCGCAAGCTGGTCGAGGACTACGAACGCGAGCACGACGTCCCGCTGGCCGACATAGCGGCGGCGCTGGCGCTGCAGGCCCGCGACGGCGAGGAGTTCCTGATGGCGCCCGAGCCGCCACGCGAGCGGCGCGAGCGGCACACCGAACGCCGCGAGCGTCCCGAAAGGCCCAGGCAGGACCGGTCGTTCGCCACCTATCGGATCGCGGTGGGCAAGCGGCACAAGATCGGCCCTGGCGCGATCGTCGGCGCCATCGCCAACGAAGGCGGCCTGCATCGCAGCGATTTCGGCCACATCGCCATCGGCCCGGACTTCTCCTTGGTGGAGCTGCCGGCCAAGCTGCCCAAGTCGACGCTGAAAAAACTTGAGCACACGCGCATTTCGGGGGTGCTGATCAACCTTCAACCGGACCGGTCGGCGACCAAGCCCCGCGGCCGTGACGGACAGAAGCCCCGCAGGAAATACCCGGGATGACCCTGTCGGAAGAACAGGACGCCCAGGGCGGACTCGAACAGACCGCCCACGTCGACCGGGTGGCGTCGCTGACCGGAATCCGGGCCGTGGCGGCCCTGCTCGTCGTCGGCACCCACGCGGCCTACACCACCGGCAAGTACACCCACGGTTATTGGGGCCTGGTCGGCTCCCGGCTGGAGATCGGCGTGCCGATCTTCTTCGTGCTGTCCGGGTTTCTGCTGTTCCGCCCGTGGTTGAAATCCGCCGCCACCGGCGGGCCGCCCCCGTCGCTGAGTCGCTATGCGTGGCACCGGGTCCGGCGCATCATGCCCGCCTACGTCGTCACCGTGCTGTTCGCCTACGTGCTGTATCACTTCCGCGAGGCGGGACCCAACCCCGGGCACACGTGGCTCGGGCTGGCGCGCAACCTGACGCTGACGCAGATCTACTGCAACGGCTACCTGGGCAAGTACCTGCACCAGGGGCTGACCCAGATGTGGAGCCTCGCGGTGGAAGCGTCCTTCTATGTGCTGCTCCCGCTGCTGGCCTACGTGCTGTTGGTGCTCGTCTGCCGCCGGCGCTGGCAGCCGAGACTGCTGCTGGCGGCGCTGATCGGGCTGACGTTGATCAGCCCCGCCTGGCTCGTGCTCGTGCACACCGATCACTGGTTTCCCGACGGCGCGCGGCTCTGGCTGCCGACCTATCTGGCCTGGTTTCTCGCCGGAATGCTGTTGGCCGTCCTGCAGGCGATGGGGGTGCGGGGGTACGCGTTTGTGGCCATCCCGCTGGCCGTCGTCTGCTATTTCATCGTCTCCACTCCCATCGCCGGCGCGCCCACCACGTCGCCGGCCACCCTGAGCGAGGCCCTGTTCAAGACCTGCTTCTACGCCGTGATCGCCGCCCTCGCCGTGGCGCCGCTGGCCCTGGGGGATCGGGGGTGGTACTGGCGCCTGCTGGCGACGCGGCCGATGGTGTGGCTGGGGGAGATCTCCTACGAGATCTTCCTGATCCACCTGATCACCATGGAATTCGCGATGGTCTACATCGTTCGCGCCCACGTCTACACCGGCTCGATGCTGAACCTGTTCCTCGCGACGATGGTGGTGACGATTCCGTTGGCCTGGCTGCTGCACCGGTTCACCCGCGTGCGGACCTGAGCCGACGCGGCGCGGCTATGCCGGCTTGTCGCTATGAGGCGGGCAGTTCGGGCATTCCTTCCGGCCGGGGACCGGAGTGACGGGCGTGACGACTTTGGGTTGCGCCTAGCCCCGGGCGGAGACCGGCGTGACGATCGGGACGAGGAACTCCTCGATCATCGCCTTCTCGTCGGCGTCGTCTCGACCCGGGAACTGCAGCAGCGACGCGATCACCCGCACCACCCAGCGCGCCCGGCGCTCCACGATGGCGGGGTCCTCGGGGCCGAGCGAGCCGACGAACGCGGCGGCCAGCGCGGTGATCACCTCGGACTGCGCGGCGACCTCGGCGCCGATCGGTGGCCGGCTGACGGCGAACCACGACGCCAGCGCGCGGCTGCCGCGAACCATCCGCAGCGTGGCGGTGATGCTCGCGACCAGCCGCTCCCGGGGGTCCTCGATGCCGCCGATCTGCTCCTTGATCTCGCGGCTCAGCCGGCGTGTCTCGCGGTGCACGTATGCGGTGCGCAGCGCCTCCCGGTTCTCGAAGTACCGGTACAGCGTGGCACGGGAACACCCCGCGGCCCTGGCGATCTCGTTCATGCCGATCGAAGCCTGGTCGCGTTCGGTGTAGAGCCGCTCCGCCGCGTCGAGGATCCGGTCCGCGGCGGCCTCGCTGCGGTGCGCGCCGAGCCAGTCGTTCGGCATCAGGACTTCACCCGAATCGGCACGGACAGCGGACGCCGCACGTAACTGCCGCCCGACCAGACGATCGCGGACTCGTCCACCTCGAAATCCGGGCAGCGGGTGAGCAATTCGGTCAGGGCCACCCGCGATTGCATCCGGGCCGCCGCCGCGCCCAGGCAGTGGTGCGCGCCGTGGCTGAAGGTCAGGATGTTGCGCGGGCGGCGGGTCACGTCGAGCTCGCCCGCGTCCGGACCGTATTGACGCTCGTCCCGGTTGGCCGACCCATACAACAGCAACACCTTGCGGCCGGCGGGGATGGTGGTGTCGCCGATCGTCACGTCGTGGGTGGTCGTGCGGGCCAGCCCCTGCACCGGCGAGGTCAGCCGCAGCAGCTCTTCCACCGCGTCGGGGATCAGGCCCAGATCCTCGACGAGAAGCCGTCGCTGGTCGGGCCGCTGATGCAGCAAAGGCATTGAGCCGCCCAGCATTCCGGTGGTGGTGTCGTTGCCCCCGGTCACCATGGTGAACGTGAACGCCAGCACCGACAGCGTGCCGGCGATGTCGCCGTCGGCGCCCACCCCGGCCGCCACCAGGTGCGAGATGGTGTCGTCCCCGGGCTCGCTGCGACGCCGCTCGATCAGGTGGGTGAAGTAGGCCATCATCGACCCGACCGCGTCGCCGACCGTATCCAGCGCCCCGGCCACGCCGCCTTCGGCGGTGTTGGCCGCGACGATCACGTCCGTCCACCAGTCGAATTGCGCCCGATCCGCTTCGGGCACACCGAGGTAGTGGGCGACCACCATCGAGGGCAGCGGCTTGAACAGCTCGGTGACGATGTCGCCACCCCCGGCGGCGCGCAACCCCTCGATGCGCTCCACCACGAACTCGCGGACCTTCGGTTCAACGGCCTCGACCTGTCGCGGCGTAAACCCACGCGACACCAGCTTGCGAAACTCCGTGTGCACCGGCGGATCCTGCATCACGAACGGCGGATTGT
The DNA here is from genome assembly GCF_001666955.1 of Mycobacterium sp. E735. NCBI lineage: Bacteria > Bacillati > Actinomycetota > Actinomycetes > Mycobacteriales > Mycobacteriaceae > Mycobacterium > Mycobacterium sp. E735. Next base: position 18,449 of record NZ_LZIX01000253.1, read on the forward strand.
CCTGCAGCCCGATCATTTCCAGATCGCCGTAGTTGACCGTCAACCCTTGCGCGGAGGAGAAGGTCTCGTGATCACGCGCGGCGGCCCACACATCCGCGTGCCGGGACAGCACGTAATAGTCGTGCTCGGGCCGTTTGGCCGGTACGACATGGTGCACCGGATCGTGGTCGCGCAGCGCCCGGTACATCGGCCAGGGCTCCGGCCAGGTGTCCGCGGTGGCCAGCTCGAACGTGACCGGCGCGTGGTGAGACATAACCGCAGCCATGTCTCATTCGTACGACAATTGCACGGCGATGTCAACCACCCCCGGCCGGCGGGGCGGTGGACGCCGAGCGCCCCGCGCGCCGGGCGATGAGCGGAGAAACTAGATGCCCGCGCCGGGGTTGAGGATGCCCTGGGGGTCCAGGGCCTGCTTGATGCGCCGGTTGAGCTCCATCACCTCGGGCCCGAGGTAGCCGGCCAGCCACGGCCGCTTCAACCGGCCGACGCCGTGCTCGCCGGTGATCGTGCCGCCGAGCCCGACGGCGAGGTCCATGATCTCGCCGAACGCGAGATTGGCGCGCTCAGTCATCGCGGCGTCGGCGGGGTCGTACACGATCAGCGGGTGGGTGTTGCCGTCGCCGGCGTGGGCGATGACCGAGATCGTCAGGTCGCGCTCGGCCGCGATGTCCGCGATGCCGGTGACCAACCGGCCCAACGCCGGCAGGGGCACCCCGACATCCTCGAGCAGCAGCGACCCCTTCGCTTCCACCGCGGGAATGCAGAACCGGCGGGCGGCGACGAACGCCTCGCCCTCGTCGGGATTGTCGGTCGAAAACACCTCCGCCGCACCGCATTCCGCGAACACCGCGGCCATCACCGATGCGTCCTCGCTGCCCGCGCGCCCCCGCTCGTCGGAGCCGGCCACCAGCATGGCGGCCGCGCCGCGATCCAGGTCCATGCGCAGGGTGTCCTCGACGGCGTTGATCGCCACCGAATCCATGAACTCCAGCATCGAGGGGCGCAGCCGCGCGGTGACGCCCAGAACCGCCTCGACGGCCGCCTCGACCGTCGCGAAAGAGGCCACCACGATGCTGGACGCGTTCTGCTTGGGCACCAACCGCAGCGTGACCTCGGTGACGACGCCCAGGGTGCCCTCGCTGCCGACGAAGAGTTTCGTCAGCGAGAGCCCCGCGACGTCCTTGAGTCGCGGGCCACCGAGCCGCACCGCCGTGCCGTCGGCCAGCACCACCTGCATGCCCAGCACATAGTCGGTGGTGACGCCGTACTTCACGCAACACAGCCCACCGGCGTTAGTGGCGATGTTGCCGCCGATGCTGCAGATCTCGAACGACGACGGATCGGGCGGGTACCACAGGCCGTGCTCGGCGGCGGCCTTCTTGACCTCGGCGTTGAACAGGCCGGGCTGACATACCGCGGTGCGGGTCACCGGGTCGACGGTGATGTCGCGCATCTTCTCCGTCGACAGCACGATGCCGTTGTCCAGCGCCGTCGCCCCGCCGGACAGGCCGCTGCCGGCCCCGCGGGTCACCACCGGGATCCCGTGCCCGCACGCCCAGCGCAACACGGTCTGCACGTCCTCGGTGCGGCGTGGGCGAACCACGGCCAACGGTTTGCCGGCCGACGGGTCGAACGCGCGGTCCTGCCGGTAGCCCTCGGTGACGGTCGGGTCGGTGACGACCATGCCGTCGGGCAGGCCGGCGATCAGCTCGGCCAGGAGGTCAGCACTCACGACCCGATCCTACGGTCCCATCCGCGCTGTACAGTGGAGCGATTCTTGTGAAAGGTCGGGTCCAAGTGTTCGGACGCAGAGATCTCAGCAAAGTCGGCACCCGCGCGTTCGCGGACGTCCTGGCCGCCGAGCAGTCGGCGATCTCGGTCACGGTCGGCAACCCGAACCTGGTCAACAACACCGAGGTTCGCTGGAAGCTGCTGCTGCGGGTCACGCCCGAGGGCGAAGCGCCGTTCGACGCCAGCGTCACCGCACTGCTACCCCAGCTGAGCCCGCCGCGGCCGGGCCTGAGGCTGGCGGTGCTCTATGACCCGAAGGACCACAGCCGCGTGCAGCTCGACCACCGGCCGGCCGCCACCGCCGACGCGGCCATCGACGCCGTGACCGCCGCCCGCCCCGACCTGGCGGGCGCCCAGGTGATGGGAATGCCGATGACCGATGTCATCCGGCGCGCCATCTCGGATCCGACCGCCTTCCGGGAGGAGATGATGCGCCGCGGAGCCGAGATGCAGCAGCAGGCGTTCGGCGCGGCGATGCCGGCGCCCGCGGCGCAAGCCCGGCAAGACCCGATCGAGCGGCTCGAGCGGCTGGCCGCGCTGAAGGAGCGCGGCCTGCTCACCGACGAGGAATTCGAGCAGCAGAAGCGCAAGATCCTCGGCGAGTGAATCACGGCGGCGACGGCGTACTCGCCTCCAACTCCGGCGCGCGGTCCAGGTCCCGCAGCGACGGCAGCCTCGAGGCCACCAGCCCGATCGCCAGGATCGGTACCGCCAGCGCCAGGAACGTGACCTGCAGCCCGGCGGCGTCGGTGAGCGGGCCGGCCACCAGCAGGCCCAACGGCCCGGCCGCGTAGGTCAGCGCCGCCATCACCCCGACCACGCGGCCGCGCAGGTGATGCGGTGCCCGGGTCTGCATGACGTAGTTGTAGATGGGCTGGATCGGCCCGTACACCAGGCCGGTCACCCCGCAGAGCACCAGGATCACCGGCAGCGGCGGCAGGAAGGCGATGCCGACCGTCGCGGCGCCGAAGGTGAGGGTCGCCGTCAGCACCGCCGTACGCCGGCGGGTGTATCTCGACAGCGCCGCGTAGCCGAGCGCGCCCGCCACGCCGCCGATCGCGAGCGCCATCAACGCCCAACCCAGCTGCGCGGGCTGGTGCCGGTCGGCGAAATACTTTGGGAACAGCACGCTTTCCATCGGCAGGTAGAGCGCGGTCACGGCCAGGTCGATCAGACCGAGCGTCCGCAGCACCCGCAGCCTCCACACGAACCGCAGACCCTCAGCGATCCCGGACACCAGGCCGTCCGGGCGGGTCGCGTGGTGCGGCTTTCCGGCGCCCTCGAGCCGCAGCGCGCCAATCGCCAAGAGCGACAACCCGAAACACCCCGCCGTGAACCACATGGTGTTGATGCCGCCAACCGTCGCGATCATCAGGCCGCCGATCCCCGGACCCACCATGAACCCGAGATTGAGCACGGCCTCGTAGATGCTGTTGGTGCGGTCCAATGACCAGCCCGCCCGGGCGGCCGCCTCCGGCAGCATCGACTGGCGTGCCGTCGTCCCGGCCGGGTCGAAGGCCGCCGCGCAGAACCCCAGCACCGCCAGTTCCGCGACGTTGATCGCGTCGGCCCCCAGCAACAAGGCGGTCAGCGGAACGGCGGCCACCGCCGCGCAGGACAGTGAGTCGGAGACCAGCGACACGCGGCGGCGGCCCACCAGGTCGACGGCGGTGCCGGCGACCAGCGTGGAAAGCACCAGCGGCAGGGTCATCGCGGCGGCCACGACGGACGCGTCCCTGGCGCGGTCGTGGTGCTGCAACGCCAGCCAGGGGAACGCGATGATCGAGATGCCGGTGCCCGTCGTCGCCAGCAGCGTGGCGGACATGATCAGAAGTGCCGGGCCGCGGCTCGTGTGGCTCATGGGTATCCCGGGGAGAATGTAGCCGCTGATCCGCGGCCCGACCACCGAATATCCGGGGGGTTCGGCGGTCGCGCACCGGCTGACTGCAGGATGTTGATGTGCTCGTCCACCCACGTACCGGCCAGGCGTTCGATTCTCCAGTGGTTCCCGGCACCGGTTGGCCGGGGGACCCGGCGACCCCGCAGACCCCGGTGGCCGCCGACCCCACGCAGGTCGCCGCGCTGGCTCCCCGGGCCCCGTCGATCCCCGAACTCGACGCCTTGATCAGCGTCTGCCGCGCGTGCCCCCGGCTGGTCGACTGGCGCGAGGACGTCGCCGCCCTGAAGCGCCGCGCCTTCGCCGACCAGCCGTATTGGGGCCGGCCCGTGCCGGGCTGGGGCTCGGAACGGCCCCGGCTGCTGATCGTCGGGTTGGCGCCCGCGGCGCACGGCGCCAACCGGACCGGGCGCATGTTCACCGGCGACCGGTCCGGCGATCAGCTGTACGCGGCGCTACACCGGGCCGGGCTGGTGAACCAGCCGACCAGCGTGGATGCCGCGGATGGGTTGCGGGCCAACGGGGTTCGGATCGCTGCGCCGGTGCGGTGCGCTCCGCCGGCCAACGCCCCGACGCCCGCGGAACGGGACACCTGCTGGCCCTGGCTGGAAGCCGAATGGCGGCTGGTGTCCGAGCACGTGCGCGTGATCGTGGCTCTGGGCGGGTTCGCGTGGCAAATCGCGCTGCGGTTGCCGGGCGCGTCCGCGATGCGCAAGCCGCGGTTCGGCCACGGGGTCGTGGCGCAATTCGCGCCCGGTGTGCGGTTACTCGGCTGTTACCACCCGAGCCAGCAAAACATGTTTACCGGTAGGTTGACACCAGCGATGCTCGACGACGTTTTCCGGGATGCGAAAAGGCTGGCAGGGATTAATGACTGACGTTCTGATTTCCGGCGCCAGCGTGGCCGGTGCGACGGCGGCTTATTGGCTTGGACGGCACGGCTATTCGGTCACCGTGGTGGAGCGCCACCCCGGCCCGCGACCGGGCGGCCAGGCGATCGACGTGCGCGGGCCGGCGCTGGGAGTGCTGGAACGCATGGGGCTGCTGGCCGCCGCTCAGAAGCGGAGGACGCAAATTCGCGGCGCTTCCGTCGTCGACAGCGACGGCAACGAGCTGTCGCGCGATACCGAGGCGACACCCACCGGCGGCCCCATCGACAGCCCCGACATCGAGCTGCTGCGCGACGACCTGGTCGAATTGCTTTACGGCGCAAGCCAATGGACGTCCGAGTATATTTTCGACGACACCATCACCGGCTTGGACGACGACGGCGCGGCCGTCAACGTGACCTTCGAACGTGCCCCCGCGCGCAGCTTCGACCTGGTCGTCGGGGCGGACGGACTGCACTCCAACGTGCGCCGGTTGGTGTTCGGCCCCGAGGAACAGTTCATCGAGCGCCTGGGCACCCACGCGGCGATCTTCACCGTCCCCAACTTCCTGGAACTCGACTACTGGCAGACCTGGCACTACGGGGACTCCACCATGGCGGGGGTCTACAGCGCCCGCAACAACGCCGAGGCCCGGGCCATGCTCGGTTTCATGGAAACCGATCTGCGGATCGACTACCGGGACACCGAGGCGCAGTTCGCCGAGCTGGAACGGCGGATGGCCGGCGACGGCTGGGTGCGTCCCCAGTTGCTCGAGTACATGCGCAGCGCACCGGACTTCTACTTCGACGAGATGTCGCAGATCAAGATGGACCGCTGGTCGAAGGGCAGGGTCGCGCTGGTCGGCGACGCCGGATATTGCTGCTCGCCGCTCTCGGGCCAGGGCACCAGCGTCGCGTTGCTGGGCGCCTACATCCTGGCCGGCGAGCTCGCCGCCGCGGGTGATGACTACGAACTCGGCTTCGCCAACTACCACAAGGAGTTCAACGACTACGTCAAGCGCAACCAATGGCTGGTCGTCGACAACATCCCGGGCGGGGCGCCCATTCCGCAGGAGGTCTTCGACCGCATCGTCAGCTCGATCACCCTCAAGGACTACTGACAGTCCTTCGGCCGAGCAGACGCAAAGTCGCCCGCCACGCCGGGCGGGCGTGCGATTTTGTGTCTGCTCGCGAGGAGGCCGGGAACGTTCGTGGGCCGGAAGGCGTTGACGCGAACGTGCGTCTTTCCGTCCTCGACCTGGTCCCGGTGCGCACCGACCAGACGACCCGTGATGCGCTGGCGGCCACCGTGCAGCTGGCCCAGGCCGCGGATCGGCTGGGTTTCACGCGCTATTGGGTCGCCGAGCACCACAACATGCCGTCCGTGGGCGCCACCAGCCCGCCGGTCCTGATCGCCTACCTGGCCGCGCAAACCACGCAGCTGCGCCTCGGGTCCGGCGGCGTGATGCTGCCCAATCACGCGCCCCTGGCGGTGGCCGAGCAGTTCGCGCTGCTGGAAGCCGCCGCCCCCGGCCGCATCGACCTCGGCATCGGCCGAGCGCCCGGATCCGATCCGGTGACCTCCTACGCGCTGCGTGGTAGCCGCGGCGACGAGGACATCGAAAACTTCCCGGAATACCTCGACGACGTGGCGGCGCTGATGAGCGCGCGCGGCGTCGTGGTGCCGCTGCGCTCGGGGGACTACCGGCTCAAGGCCACCCCGGCCGCGGCCGGCGAACCACGCCTGTGGCTGCTGGGGTCGTCGATGTACTCGGCGCACCTGGCCGCCGCCAAGGGGCTGCCGTACGTGTTCGCACACCACTTCTCCGGCCAGGGAACCGAGGAGGCGCTCGAGGTGTACCGCTCGAGGTTCAGGCCGAGCAAGCTCACGCCCGAGCCGGTGACGTTCCTGACGGTGAACGCCGCCGTGGCCGAAACCCACGACGAGGCAACGGCATTGATGCTGCCCAACCTGCAGATGATGGCAAAGCTGCGCACCGGGCAGCCCCTGGGCCCGGTGCCGCTCGTCGAGGAGGCCGAAGGCGCCGAGCTGACGCCGCAACAGCGGCTCATCGTGGACAGTGGGCTGCGCCGGGCGGTCCTCGGTACGCCGGCCGAGGCCGCCGAACAGCTGCGGGCGCTGGCGCAACGGTTCGACGTCGACGAGGTGATGGTCCACCCGGTCGCATCGGCCCACCGAGGCACCGACCCGGCTACCGCGCCGGCGCGGGTCGCGACGCTGGAATTGCTGGCCAAGGAGTTGTTCTAGCTCCTCAGTCCGTCACGCCCGACCGCTCGGAGTCGACCGGTCCTGCGATGGCGCTCCTGTTGGTGATCCAGCGCCGCAGTTCGTCCGGCGGCAACGGCGGGCTGTGCACGAAGCCCTGGGTGATGGTGCAGCCGCATCCGCGCAGCGCGCTCAGGGTCAGCTCGTCCTCCACCCCCTCGGCGACGAGGTCGGCGCCCAGGTTCTGCGCCAGGTCCACGGTGGACTGGACGATGGCCACCGAACGGGGGTCCTGGGCCAGGCGCGCGACGAATCGCCGGTCGAGCTTCAATTCGTCGACCGTCACATCCTGCAGGCGGGCCAGCGACGACCACCCGGTGCCGTAATCGTCCAGCGAGATCCGAACGCCCAGCAGCCGCAGGGCGGCGACGGTGTCGCGGGACCGCTCGGAGTCGACGAGTGCGCTCTCGGTGATCTCGACGATCAGCGCCTCGGGAGGCAAGCCGTGGTTCCGCAGCAGCCGCTCGATGGTGACCGCGAGGTCGAGGTCGAGCAGGTTCGCCGTCGACAGGTTCACCGCGACTGTCAGCGGGATGCCCTGCTCGCGCCAGGACCGAATCTGCTCGAGCGTCAGGTTGATCGTGCGATGGGCCACCGCGCGCATCAAACCGGCGCGCTCCGCGGCGGGCAGGAACGCCTCCGGCAGCAGCAGCCCGCGGGTGGGATGCTGCCAGCGCAGCAGCGCCTCCACACTGTGGACGCTGTCGTTCGCGTTGACCTTGGGCTGATAGTGCAGCGTGAACTGGTCGCCGTCGTTCAGCGCGGCGCGCAGCTCCCGCACCAGGTTGGGATCGTGGTCGCGATCGGCCTCGTAGGCCGACTCGTACACCGCGATCCTGCTGACGGCCGATTTGGCGTGCGGGACCGCCGCCTCGGCGCGATTCAACAGCTCCTGGGGGTGGTCGCAGTGGTCGGGGTAGAGGGCGATGGCGATGCAGGCGTCGATCTCCACGCTGATCGCATCGAGTTCGAACGGGATGCTCATGCCTTCGAGCAACCGGCCCGCCTGGGCGCGCGCCGCGACCAGGTCGGATCCGTCGCCGAGGAGGATGGCGAATTCCTCGTCACTCACGCGCGCCAGCAGATCGTCGCGACGCACGTTGCGCGCGAGGCGGTTTGCGACGCGCCACAGCAGCTCATCGCCGAAGTGCCTGCCGACCGAGTCGTTGATCTCCCGCAGCTTGTGCAGGTGCAGCAACAACAGCGCACGCCGCGATGACGCCCGCCCCGACGACGCCGAAGCCGACAGCGCGGTCAGGGCCGTCGCCAGGGACCGCCGATTGGGCAGCGTGGTCAATTCGTCGGTCATGGCTTGCTTGTGGCTCTCGGCCAGCATGCTGACGTCCCGGAAGCTCACCGAGAACCGCGCGGCGACCGCGACGAGGCTCAGCGCCGCGAGCGTCGAAGCGAGCCGTGAGTTGTGCCCCAGGATGGCGACGCCGAGCGCCACGACCGTGCACGTCACCGGCACCGCGTATGAGCCGAGTCCGCGCCGCGCGGCCGGTATCGCCGACGACGACCGGGCCCAACTGGCCATCGCCACCAGCAGCGACGACGCCGGCCAGAGTGCGTCCAGCGTGGTGCCCACCCGGTACGAACCCGCGGAGGTCTCGAATAGGTACGCGGTGTCGGCGACCGCAAAGCCCACCAGCCCGGCGACAAGCAATCCCCAGCGAAACTCGCTGCGCCAGCCCAGGACTGGCAGCATCCCAACGGCCAAAGCCAGCAGCACCAGATCGCCCCACGGGTAGACGAGACCCACCAGCACCGTGGCCGGCGTCTTGGCCGCGGCGGCGTGCATGGGTCCGGCCCGCAGCGCGGCGGCCAGCGCGGCGATGGCCAGCGCGCACACCAAAGAATCGAGGCGGATCGGCATCGGCACCCGCTTCAGGTGCGACCGCATCAGCAGCAGAATCCCGGCGAAGACGAACGGATAGAACGCCAGGTATTCGGGATCGGCGACCGACGGCGAATGGGCGTTGGGTACCCACAACGCATAGACGACGTCACCGAGCGCCGAGAGCGCCATCCCGGTTGCGATCATCGACCACGCGACCCGGTCGGCCCTGAGGCGGTATGCGCGAAGGGCGATCAAGCCGGCCGCCACCAGGTTCAACGCCGAATACAGGGATTTGGCGAAGAAGACGCTGTGGCTGGCATCCGGGAAGAGGGCGCTGGCCGCGGTGAAGGCGAGCACGCCAATCGCCAAGGCGGCCAGCGCGATCCGGATCGCCGTCGGTGGCCATCGAACACCGTCGCGGCCATCCTGTGGCTGCGCCGGTTTTGGCGCCGTCAGGTCGGCGGCTCGTCTGAGCTTCGGGGCGGTGCTCGCCTCCACCACGGCGTCCACCACCGGGGACGACGCGGTCAGCTGGTCGACCGAAAACGAGTACGCGAGCGGCAAATCGGGCACAAAGCTGCGAACGCATTGGCCGCCTTCGCGTTTGGCCGTATACATGGCCAGGTCGGCGTGGCGGAGGAGCTGCTCGACGCTGCACTCCGAATCGGCCGTGGCCACCGTGAAGCCGACGCTCGGCCGGACCGGGATGGGAATGCCGTCCACCAGGATCGGGGTGTGGAACGCCTCGAGAACCCGATGCGCCGCCTCGCGCAAGTCCTCGACGGAACCCTCGAGCAGCACGGCGAATTCGTCACCACCGAGGCGAGCGGTGACGCAGTTGTCGCCCAAGGTGGCGGTGAGCCGCGCGGCCACCTGGACCAGCAGTTCGTCACCGGCGGGATGACCGAGGGCGTCGTTGACGGATTTGAAATTGTCGAGGTCTAAGAACAGCATCCCGATGGGTACGGCGTCGAGTTGTCGACGGGCGACGGCCTCCTCCAGCCGCTGCAGGAAGTAGGCCCGATTGGCCAGTCCGGTCAGGCTGTCGCGGAAAGCTTCCCGCGCGACCTCCGACAACAGGCTCTGGTTCTCCATCAGGACCACGAACTGCCGCGCGAGCACCGCGGCCACCAGGATTCCCAGCGCGAACAGCAGCGGCCCATGCGCCATCAGCCCCACCGCGTGGGCGAGTCCGACCGCGGAGGCAATCACGAGTGGCAGGTAGGGCAACCACAGGCGGGTGCGCGAGCGGATCTGCTCGCCGCGTGACGCCGGCAGCGGCGACTCGTTGAGGCTGGCGAGCGCGGCCAGCGCGATCATTGCCAAACCGGCCACCCTGCCCAGGTCCGCCACGGCGCTGACCTGGTAGGTGCCGACCCCGCTCCTGAACACCGTCGCGATGTCGGCGACGCTGATCGTTGCCACTCCGCCCGCCAGCAGATTGCGACTGGGAATGTCTCCGGTCACGCCGCGTGCCAGCAGCAGGATGGCGATGGTCAGCAGGACGACGTCGTTGAATACCTCGGCGACCGTTGCCAGCCGCGGGCCGCTTTCCACCCGCAGCTCTTTGTCGAGCACCAAGGCCCACGACACGACGAACAGGGAGGTCGCCACGATCAGCCCGTCGAGCAGCAGTCGCCGCGGGCTGTGCCGGGACACGCGCGACAAGAGCGCGAGCGAGGCCATGGCGCCGAAGGGCCAGAGCAGCAGCACGATCTCGGCCTTGGCCGGGTGTGTGACGTGGGCGAGTACCGGGCGCGCCTCGTAGACGGCCCAGATCACCTCGCCGACCGCCCAGCCCACCAGGGCAATCAGCATCGCCAGCCAGCCGAACCTGTGCCGTCCGGTCGCGGAGCAGGCCGCGCGGCCCGCGCATGCCGCCCCGAACAGGAGACACAGCGCGAGCACGATCTCGTCCACCGGCCGGGTCGCGTAGGCGCCCTCCCAGCCGGCGAGCGACGACGTGACCACCAGCGCGGCCGCCAGAGCGTAGCTGCCGAGCACGGCCCAACCCAGACGCGCGGGCAGCCCTAACCGCCGCCACGGATTTCCCGCCCAGGGTGTCATGCCCGCTCCAGCCGATCGGCGCCGTGTGGTGAGCAACCGAGGAGTTCACCGCGCGTTACAGGAGAATAAACCTCCACGCGGCGTTCGGGGTCAACGCCGCGTGAGTACCACAACCGGGATCGGCCGCGACGTTTTCTTCTGGTAGGCCGTGTATCGGTCGCCATTGTTCTTGTTGACGATCTGCCATAGCCGCGGGTAGTCGGGATCGTCGGGCAGCACGGCGCGGGCGGTTACCGCCAAACGCTTTGGCCCCACGTTGATTTCCACATCCGGATGCTTGCGCAGGTTGTGATACCAGCCGGGTGCCCGGGGGTCGCCGCCCTTGGAGGCGACGATGAGGTAGTCGTCTCCGTCGCGCGCGTAGGTGAGCGCCGCGGTTCGGCGCTGTCCCGTCTTGGCGCCCACGGTATGCAACAGCAGGCTCGGTATCAGCAGCATGCGGTGGCCGATCCAGCCGTTCGACTTTCGATAGACGGCGTCGTGTACGCGCAGGATCTGGGGCAGTAAACCCTGCTCAACCCAGGACGGAAATGCCATCCGCCCAGTATTACTGGCTGGCGTCGATGCGGGCCAGGGCCGATCGCAGGATTTGCGCGGTGGCGTCCCGGTCGGGGTCGCGGCGCAGGAGCATGCCCTTGGCGACCGACAGCTTGTCGCCGTTGCGCCGGGGCAGCACGTGCAGGTGGATGTGGAACACCGTCTGGAAGGCGGCGCTGCCGTCGTTGATGGCGATGTTGGTCGCGTCGGCCAACTCCGTCGCGCGGGCGGCGCGGGCGATCCGCTGACCCATGGTGACCATGCCCGCCAGTGTTTCCGGGGGTGTATCGGTGAGGTCGACGGTGTGCCGCTTGGGAATCACCAGGGTGTGGCCGCGGGTGAACGGCCGGATGTCGAGGATGGCCAGGTAGTCGTCGTCTTCACAGATCCGGATGGCCGGGGCCTCCCCGGCGACGATCGCACAGAACACGCAGGACATGTCGCCCACGGTACTGGCCGGTGCGATGCGGGGGATACGCTGCCGCAGTGGACGCTCGCGACGTGGCTTTTGCCGGCGCCGCCGCTCAGGTCAGGATGCTGGCCGACGGTGAACTGACGGCGCCCGAGCTGCTCGAGATCTACTTGGACCGGATCGCGCGGATCGACAGCCAGCTGCGCTGCTACCGCGTGGTGCTCGCCGACAGCGCGCGCTACGAGGCCGCCGTCGCGCAGGACCGCCTCGACGCCGGCGAGCGGCTTCCCCTGCTCGGCGTGCCGATCGCGATCAAGGACGACGTCGACGTCGCCGGCGAGGTGACGACGTACGGCAGCGGCGGACACCGGCCCGCCGCGAACTCCGACGCGGAGGTGGTGCACCGGCTGCGCGCCGCGGGCGCGGTCATCATCGGCAAGACCAACGTGCCCGAGCTGATGATGTTCCCCTACACCGAATCGCTGACCTTCGGCGCGACCCGCAATCCCTGGAACCCCAGGCGCACCCCGGGCGGCAGCAGTGGCGGCAGCGCCGCGGCGGTGGCCGCGGGCCTCGCTCCGCTGGCGCTGGGATCCGACGGTGGCGGCTCGATACGCATTCCGGCGATCTGGTGCGGCCTGTTCGGCGCCAAACCGCAACGGGACCGGGTGTCGCTGGAGCCCCACGACGATGCCTGGCACGGGCTGAGTGTCAACGGTCCGCTGGCGCGCTCGGTGCTCGATGCCGCGATGTTTCTCGATGCGACGTCGACGGTGCCGGGGCCCGAGGGTGAGTTCGTGGCGGCGGCGACCCGTGCGCCCGGAAGGCTGCGGATCGCCCTGAGCACCAAGTCGCCGACGCCGCTGCCGGTCAGGGTCGGCAAGCCGCAGCTGACGGCGGTCGAACAGGCCGGCGCGTTGCTGCGCGACCTGGGCCACGAGGTGATCACCGCCGACCCCGACTATCCACCGTCGGCCATCATGACCAATTACCTGCCGCGCTATCTGCGCGGCATCAGCGACGACGCCGATTCGCTACCGCACCCCGAACGCCTGGAAGCCCGGACCCGCAACCTGGCCCGCGCCGGTTCGTTCTTCTCGGATCACCGCATGACCGCCCTCCGCGAGGCGGAGCCGGCGGTGACCGCCCGGATCCAATCGATCTTCGACGACGTCGACGTCGTCCTCACGCCGGGCAACGCGACCGGCCCCTCACGCATCGGCGCCTACCAACGCCGCGGCGCGGTGTGGACGCTGCTGGCGGTGGCGCAGCGGGTGCCCTACCAACAGGTCTGGAACCTGACCGGCCAACCCGCCGCGGCCGTGCCGTGGGACTTCGACGGTGACGGCCTGCCGATCGCCGTGCAGCTGGTGGGCCGCCCCTACGACGAGGCGACCCTGTTGTCGTTGGCCGCGCAGATCGAATCCGCCCGGCCGTGGGCGCACCGCCGTCCGCCGGTGTCATAACGTCTGCGCCTCATCGATTGCGCCGGCCCCATCGCTCGCCGGGCTTCGCCGCGCTCGCGTTCGACGCGATTTCGCGCCAGGCGGCCAGCTTGGTGTCCGCCGGCACGGCGTGCGCCGGGCTCGTGGACGGCAGCCGCCGGTACTGGACCCGCTCGTCGGCCTGGGCCAGCCGGCGGTAAAGCTCGGCGGCCTTGGCGCCGTTGAAGTACACCCGCTCGATGACGGGATACCGAGCGTACAGTCCGCGGAAGTCGTTGACCACCAAGCTTTTCGGTTGGATCGCCGAGTCCGCGCTGCCGGAGCGGCGGCATGCGCGCACCACGTCCCACAGGGCCACACCGGCCGATTGCAGCGCGGCCAGCCGCGTTTCGTAGGGCGCGGCCGGGTCGAAGCCGAACAGCTCTGCGGTGATCGGCCAGAACGCATTTCGCGGATTGGCGTAGTAGTGACCCACCGCCAGGGATTGCACGCTGGGAAACGACCCCAGGATCAGCACGCGGGCGCGCTCGTCGACGACAGGCGGGAATCCCCGCAACAGTGGTGCGCTCATCGCTTCACATCATGGCGCGCGTTGTACGTTGGCGAAGTGGAGGACGACGGTCACAACGGCGCCGGCCCGCACATCGAGGATCTGCTCGACGGACTCGAGGGCAGCGCACGCACCGAGCGGGCGGAATTGGTGGAGTGGCTCCTGGAGCAGGGCATCACTCCGGAGGAGATCAGGACGACCAATCCGCCACTGCTGCTGGCGACCCGCCACCTCATCGGTGACGACGGCACCTACGTGTCCACCCGGGAGATCAGCGAGACCCACGGCATCGACCTGGGCCTGCTGCAGCAGGTGCAGCGGGCGATCGGTCTGGCGCGAATCGACGACCCCGACGCCGCCGTCCATATGCGCGCCGACGGTGAAGCCGCCGCCTACGCACAGCGTTTCGTCGAGCTGGGCCTGGACGCCGAGCAGGTGGTGCTGGTGGTCCGGGTCCTCGCCGAAGGCCTGTCGCGCGCGGCCGAGGTCATGCGCTACACCGCCCTTTCGGCGATCATGCGGCCCGGCGCCACCGAGCTCGAAATCGCGAAGGCCTCGAAGGCGTTGGTGAGCGAGATCGCGCCGCAGCTGGGTCCGATGATCCAGCACATGTTGTTCCTGCAGTTGCGCCACATGATGGAGACCGAGGCGGTCAACGCCGCGGCGCGCGCCGCCGGCCAGCCGCTGCCGGGGGCGCGCGCGATCACCGTCGCGTTCGCCGACCTCGTCGGTTTCACCCGGATCGGCGAGGTGGTTTCCGCAGAGGAATTGGGGCATCTGGCCAACCGGCTCGCGGCGCTGGCCCGAGACGTCACGGTCCCGCCCGTGCGGTTCATCAAGACGATCGGTGACGCGGTGATGTTCGTCTGCCCCGACCCGCTGCCCATGCTCGACGTGGTCTTGAAGCTCGTGGACGCCGTCGACTCGGACAACGATTTCCCGCGGCTGCGGGCGGGCGTGGCCTCCGGCATGGCGGTGAGCCGGGCGGGGGACTGGTTCGGCAGCCCGGTCAACGTCGCCAGCCGGGTCACCAGCGTGGCGCGCCCGGGCACCGTGCTCGCGGCGGATTCGGTCTGGGAGACGGTCGGTGACACCGGCGAGTTCAACGGCTCGTTCGCCGGTGCGCGCCGCCTCAAAGGCATCAAGAACGAGGTGAAGCTGTTCCGGATTCGTCGCGGCGACGGATCCAACGGCGACGACTGATATGGGAATGCTGCCGACATGGGCAGGCCCGGACGACACTAGGGGGCGTTTGACTCCGTCATGCGCGGGTCCTACGCGGCCGGTTTTCTACCCTGACTTCCGGCGCTTGGAATTGGTCGTTTCCGGGCCTGCTTCGCTACCAAAAATACAACTTTGATCAGCCCATATCAACGGTTTTTGAGCAGTCGGATCGGGGCTTGGCGCGGGGCCGCGTCGCGGCGACGGGTTCGCCGGGGGCGAACACGGTTCCCTTGCACGTGCAACGATGTAATCATGTAATTATGAAGTCGCACCACACGCACGGCCGGCGCTACGGCCGCCCCGGCGGCTGGCAGCAGGCCCAGCAACCCGACGCCAGCGACGCCGCCGAATGGTTCGCCGGACGCCTGCCCGAGAGCTGGTTCGACGGCGATCCGACGGTCGTCGTCGACCGCGAAGAGATCACCGTCATCGGACGGCTGCCTGAGCTCGAGGGCTCGGAGAAGGAAGAAAGCGAGGCCCGCGCCGAAGGACGCGCGTCGCGGTTCCGCGAGGAAACCCGTTCGGAGCGAATGCGCATCGCCGACGAGGCGCAGGATCGCTATGGCCGCAAGGTTTCCTGGGGCGTCGAGGTCGGGTCGAAATCCGGCTCCGAGCGAATCCTGTTCACTCACATCGCGGTACCGGTGATGACGCGCTTGAAGCAACCGGAACGGCAAGTGCTCGACACGCTGGTCGACGCCGGCGTCGCCCGGTCGCGTGCCGACGCCCTCGCCTGGTCGGTCAAGCTGGTCGGCGAACACGCCGAAGAATGGCTTGCCAAGCTACGCAACGCCATGTCGGCCGTCGACGACTTGCGCGCCGAAGGGCCGGACCTCCAGTCGTAGGCGAAAAGCGCGCTGCGCCTTGGGTTTAGGGCTCGCTACCCGTTGTCGACTTTCGCGACGATCTTGTCGACGATCTGGGTGCCCTGATCGCTGATGTGGTATCCGCAGGCGTTGACGTCGACGACGACGTTGTTGGCCGCGCTCATCGCGCGCTGGCACTCCCAGCCGTCGGCGCCCTCCTGGGTGTCCAGCACCGCGATCTTCGGCGGGTCGCCCTGAATCTGGGCGAACGTCCACCGATACGTCTTGCCCTTGTTCGTCACGGTCACCGTCTTGCCCGCGCAGCCCTTCCACTTTCCCGCCGAGGTCTCCAGGAAAGCCTTCGCCTTGTCGGCGGACGGGAACAGGACAACGGCCTGATTGACCCAATGGTCGTAGTTGTCTCCCGGCTCCGACGACACCAGCCCGCTCACCGCTGAGTAACCGGTGCCCGAGTACACCGGGCTCTGGGTGGTGTACAGCGCGCCCTGGCAGTCGGGCTGCGACACCGTCAGCGACGAGGTGTCCATCGACTGAATGGGCTTGCCGGGCTCCATGGTTGACGATCCCATGACGGAGTTGACGTCCGAGGCGCCGAGCAGAAGCGCGCTGAGGCGCTCGGCGGGTATCGGGTCGGGTGCCGGCGCCGGCTTGGGTCGCACGAGAAACCAGATGCCCACGGCACTGGCGGCGACGACGACGACCAGTGCGGCGACGCCGGCGATGATGGGCCAGGGGTTGCGTCGTTTGGGTGGGGGTTGGTTCCAGGCGGGTGCGCCGGTGAATTGGTGCGGGGCGTGTGC
>NZ_LZIX01000254.1:0-1225 GCF_001666955.1 Mycobacterium sp. E735
CCCCACGACGGGGTGAAGGGGTTGCGCAGCTGCCACCAGAACGGCGGATAGCGCCAGGCGCCGTCACCCGGGCCGACCCCGCCCACCCGCTGTCGCTGAACGACCCGATCTTCGCCGGCCGGGTCGTCGTCATCAACATCTGGGGCCAGTGGTGCGGCCCCTGCCGCGCCGAGGTCGGCCAGGTCGGGGCCGGTCAGCGGGCCGGGGCGGCCGCGGGCCGACGGCGGGTCGTAGTAGATGTCGGTCTTCCCGCCCGGCGAGACGAATTCGAAGGTGCCGCCCTGGGCCACCGCGTCACGACCGGACGAGCAGCCCGCAACGAGGGTCGTCACCACGACCCCCGCCATCGCCAGTCGCCATGCGATCAAAGCGCCGCCGGCTCCCGATACTCGACGTCGGCCAGCCGGTCGCCCTCGTACACCAGGGTGGTGATCGAGCACAGCCCGCACTCCCGCCTGCGCGGGTCGTGCCACAGCCGCCTGCCGGTGAGGTGCAGCCGCAGCGTCCACACGGGCAGCTGGTGGCTGACGCACACCACCTCGCGGCCGGCCGCACGCGCGCGGGCCTTGTCCACCGCGGTCGTCATCCGCGCCGCGATCTCGGCGTACGGCTCACCCCACGACGGGGTGAAGGGGTTGCGCAGCTGCCACCAGAACCGCGGGTCGCGCCAGGCGCCGTCACCCGGGCCGACGCGGCGGCCCTCGAAGAAGTTCGCCGATTCGATCAGGTCGTGGTCGGTGTCCACGGCCACGTCGTGCTTGGCGGCGATCGGCGCTGCGGTTTCCTGGGCCCGCTGCAGCGGGGAGGCGACCACCGCGACGATGTCCCGGCCGGCCAGCGCGTCGGCGACCGCGGCCGCTTGCTCGCGACCCTTGTCGGACAGGTGGAATCCGGGCAGCCGTCCGTAGAGGACGCCGCTCGGGTTGTGCACCTCGCCGTGGCGCACCACGTGGACTCGCGTTTGATCGGCCATCAGGGCTTGTCCTCCTGGGCGGCCGCTTCGGCCGCGATGGGCAGGGCTTCGGCGATCCGGTCGAACGCCGCGTCGTCCAGCGCCGCCGAGACGAACCAGGCCTCGAAGGCGCTGCAGGGCGGGTAGACGCCCGCATCCAGCAGGGCGTGGAAGAACGGCGGATAGCGCCAGGTCTGGCTGGCCCGCGCGGAGGCGAAGTCGGTCACCGGCGCGTCGGTGAAGAACACGCTGAGCATGTTGCCGGCCCGTGAA
>NZ_LZIX01000255.1:0-21235 GCF_001666955.1 Mycobacterium sp. E735
CCCGCGGGCTGCTGAGCGGCCTGGGTCACCGCCAACGCCTGCTCGGCCACCCCATCAGGAGTCGTGGTGTTCGGCGGGGCATCAAAGGGCGCCAACTGCGAGGCCGTGGCCGAAGCCGCCGCATAGCCATACATCGCCGCCGCATCCTGGGCCCACATCTCCATGTACTGCGCCTCGGTCGCCATGATCGCCGGCGTGTTCTGCCCGAAGAAATTCGTCGCGACCAACGTCGCCAACAACACCCGATTAGCCGCAATCACCGGCGGCGGCACCGTCATCGCAAACGCCGCCTCAAACGCCGCCGCGGCCGCCCGACCCTGACTGGCCGTGTCCTCGGCCAACCCCGCCACCGCAGAAAGCCAACTCACAAACGGCACCACCGCCGACACCATCGACGACGACGCCGGACCCACCCACGGACCCGACGTCAACTCCGCAATCACCGAGCTATACCCACTGGCCGCCGCAGCCACCTCAGCAGCAATCTCATCCCACGCCGCCGACGCCGCCATCAACGAACCCGAACCCGGACCCGCATACATCCGACCGGAATTGATCTCCGGCGGTAACGCCCCGAAGTCAAACACCTACGAACCCCCCGGCTCGAACCATGTGTTTCCCTCGCGAGTGTTTTAGATGGCTGGCTTCAAGCGATGCGCTTGCTTGCGAAGGCTAGAGCGCCGCCCCGTCTTCTCGCTGCCCGTGACTCGACGGTCCGGGTGGGAGGCGCCCCGTTCCAGCGGGTCAGCGGACAGCGCAACGGCCGGGCCGGCGGCCGCCCGCGTTCGCCGTGTGCACGCCTACCTGCGGGAACGGGTGCCGGGCGGATCACGGCCGATAAGCGATCCCGCGCAGCCGGGGCGGATCGACGTGGGCGCTGGACAAAAAATCCGGTCGCAATAAAGGCCGCGGCGATGCCGGCCCAGGCTGGGGCCGGCCGGGGGCGTGGGCAAGGCCTCCGCCGCGAGTCGGTTCTTGGGCGCAAACGCGAAACACGCTTTAGCGCAGCACTTTTCGCGCGCTAAAGCGTGTTCCTACGCTGCCGACCCGGAGGTTATCCGGCGAAGGGTGGGCGGGCCATGACGGTGGTGCGGCTCCGGCGGCAGCCAAGGCGCTGCCCGGTCTGGGTGGGCTCGGTGGTCTGCTCGGCGGCGGTGCCGGAGCGGTGCACCCGGCCGCGGCCATCGGCGGGGCGGCCTCCATCGGTGGCAAGTTGTCGGTGCCGGTGGCCTGGACCGGCGCCCCGGCGCTGCCGGCAATGGGCCACACCGCGGTCCCGGTCAGCGCGATCAGCGCCGCACCCGAGGCAGCCGGGGGACCGGGCAACCTGCTCGGCGGCATGCCCCTGGCCGGAGTCGGCAACGGCACCCACGCCGGCGCCGGCCCCCGCTACGGATTCCGCCCCACCGTCATGGCCCGCCCACCCTTCGCCGGATAGCCGGCTTCGGTCATTGCAGCACCGCGGTCAAAGGGTTAACAGAATGGGTTACACAAGGCTCGGTTCGCGGGCTCCCGACGGGGCTTCAGGGGGCCCGTCGGGCGGCCGTCGGCGGCCCATCCACCGGTTGCTAGCCGAGCGGCAGCGAATATTCGGCAACCAGATTTTTTCCGGTCCTGCCCTGCGACGCCAACCCGAGAAACTCGCACCAGCCACTTCGGAGACCGGGTTGGTCACAGTTTGCTGTAAGGGGAGGCGATCGAGGCGGGACGCTGTTACTCTGACGTTACTAAAAGTGAATTCGTCGTACCGTCACGTGAACAGTTGCAAACTGACGGCCTCCGAAACAGCTTCAGGGGTCGTTGTCATCTAGTCTCTGCAGAGTCGGGGATTGAACTAGGAGGGAACCAAGTATGTCGTTCGTGACCACACAGCCCGAGGCTCTGGCTGCGGCGGCCGGAAACTTGCAGGCCATCGGCTCAACGTTGAGCGCCCAGAACGCGGCTGCCGCCGCCCCCACGACCGGGGTGGTGCCCGCGGCCGCCGACGAGGTGTCGGCGCTGACGGCGGCGCAGTTCGCAGCGCACGCGCAGATGTACCAGGCGGTCAGTGCCCAGGCCGCCGCCATTCACGAGGCGTTCGTGAACACGCTGTCGACCAGCTCTGGCTCGTACGCTGCGACCGAGGCAATCAACGCAGCTGCTGCGGGCTGATCGGGTTGGCGGTTCGGGGTCTGGGACGGGACGTCTTCGACGTGCGCTCCAACCTGACCGCCCAGCTACCGATGATCTCGGGGGCTGACGGCCGGACAACTCAAACGCCGGAGTTCGGGTTTGACGTCCGTCTCACCGTGTTCCAACGACCGGTGGCCGCCGGCTGACGGGAAGGGGGGATCATTCTTTTGCATTCGGCACGGCGGTTCGCCAGCGCGTAACCGGTCCGGCCATCGTCGTCACCACAGCAGGTATCTGAGTAATCACGTAATAAGGAGAAAGCCACATGGCAACACGTTTCATGACCGACCCGCACGAGATGCGGGCGATGGCGGGCCGCTTCGAGGTGCACGCCCAGACCGTTGAGGACGAGGCCCGCAAGATGTGGGCGTCCTCGATGAACATCGCCGGCTCGGGCTGGAGCGGCCAGGCGCAGGCGACCTCGTACGACACCATGGGCCAGGTCAACCAGGCCTTCCGCAACATCGTCAACATGCTTCACGGTGTGCGCGATGGACTGATCCGCGACGCGAACAACTACGAGCAGCAAGAGCAGGCCTCGCAGCAAATCCTCAGCAGCTAGCGCTAAAAACCGCGGCTGCGTACCATTCCAGACATTAGGAGAACACCGTTATGACAATCAATTACCAGTTCGGCGATGTCGACGCCCACGGTGCCTTGATCCGCGCCCAGGCCGCGTCTCTGGAGGCTGAGCACCAGGCCATCGTTCGCGATGTGCTTGCTGCGGGTGACTTCTGGGGCGGTGCCGGTTCGGTGGCCTGCCAGGAGTTCATCACCCAGTTGGGTCGCAACTTCCAGGTGATCTACGAGCAGGCCAACGCCCACGGGCAGAAGGTGCAGAGCGCCGGCAACAACATGGCCAGCACCGACAGCGCCGTTGGGTCCAGCTGGGCCTAACCCCAACTTCAGGCGCGGCAGCACACCAGACATCGGTGTGCTGCCGCGTCCTGCGGTTACCGTGCACTTTGACCCCTTGAGGTATTGATGGACCAACAGACCGCCCGTACCGACATCACCGTTAACGTCGACGGCTTCTGGATGCTCCAGGCGCTCCTGGACATCCGGCACGTCGCGCCGGAGCTGCGGTGCCGGCCATTCGTCTCCACCGACTCGAGCGACTGGCTCAACGAGCATCCCGGCATGGCGGTGATGCGCGAGCAGGGCATCGTCGAAAACGATCAGGTGAACGAGCATGTGGCCGCACGGATGAGGGTGCTGGCCGCGCCGGACCTCGAGGTCATCGCCCTGTTGTCGCGGGGCAAGCTGCTATACGGCGTGGTCGACGACGAGAACCAGCCGCCCGGGTCGCGTGACATCCCCGACAACGAGTTCCGGGTGGTGCTGGCCCGTCGCGGCCAGCACTGGGTCTCGGCGGTACGGGTGGGCGGCGACATCACCGTCGACGACGTCGCCATCGCCGACAGCGCCTCGATCGCCTCCCTGGTGTTGGACGCCCTGGAGTCGATCCACCACGCGGAGCCCGCGGCCATCAATGCCGTGAACGTGCCGCTGGAAGAGATGCTGGAAGCGACCAAGTCGTGGCAGGAGTCGGGCTTCAACGTATTTTCCGGCGGCGACCTGCGGCGGATGGGCATCAGCGCCGCCACGGTGGCCGCGCTCGGACAGGCCCTCTCGGACCCGGCGGCCGAGGTCGCGGTGTATGCCCGTCAATACCGGGACGACGCGAAGGGGCCGAGCGCATCGGTGCTGTCGCTCAAAGACGGTTCCGGTGGCCGCATCGCGCTCTACCAGCAGGCGAGGACGGCGGGGTCGGGGGAGGCCTGGCTGGCCATCTGCCCCGCAACCCCCCAGTTGGTGCAGGTGGGCGTCAAGACGGTGCTGGACACGCTGCCGTATGGCGAGTGGAAAACCCACAGCCGGGTCTGACATAAGACGAAACATAAAGTTCACCAATGGCTTTGCACTCAACATGCGGTTGAGATGCCAACACGGCATACTTCTCTGAGAGATTCAGCAAATCTCAAACCACTGTCACCGAAGTTTTAATCGCAAGGCGGGGTAGATGGAATTCGGAATAGTCGGCCTGGACTTTCCCGGGGGCCGCAGCGCTCCGGAAGGTCGGCCGGCGCAGACTCCCGCCCGGTCGGCGGCACGGGGTTACACATTCACGACGGTAAGGGGTTCAGGGCGATGACTGCGGTAGTTGAAGCGCTACAGCCTGACGTTGAGGGTATTTCGCAGCCTCGGGCGGTCGTGGTCGGCGTTATGGCCGGTGCGGGCGTACAGATCGGCGTCCTGCTGGACGCCAACGCCCCCGTCTCGGTGATGACCGAGCCGCTGCTGAAGGTGGTGAACAGCCGGCTCAGGGAGCTGGGCGAGACCCCGCTGGAGGCGACGGGCCGCGGCAGGTGGGCACTGTGCCTGGTTGACGGCACCCCCTTGCGTGCCACCCAGTCCCTGACCGAACAGGACGTCTACGACGGCGACCGGCTGTGGATCCGGTTCATCCAGGACACCGAGCACCGCTCGCAGGTCATCGAGCACATCTCCACCGCCGTCGCGGCAAATCTGAGCAAGCGGTTCGCCGCGATCGACCCGGTCGCCGCGGTGCAGGTCGGCGCGTCGATGGTGGCGGCCGGGGTAACCGCCGCCTCCGGCTTGCTGCTCTGGTACCGGTGGCACCACAACTCCTGGCTGCCTACGGCGTACTCCGCGGTGATCGCCGCGGTGGTGCTCGGCGTCTCCCTGATGCTCCTGATGCGGGCGCGCACCGACCAGGATCGCCGTATCGCCGACATCATGCTGCTGAGCGGCCTGGCGCCACTCACGGTCTCCGCGGCGGCGGCCCCGCCCGGCGGAGTAGGGTCCCCCCACGCCGTGCTCGGCTTCGGCGTTCTCACCATCGCGGCGATGCTCGCGCTCCGGTTCACCGGTCGGCGCCTTGGGCTCTACACCGCCCTGATCACCGTCAGCGTGGTCACCGCGATCGCGGCGCTGGCCCGGATGGTCGCGATGACCAGTGCCGTGACGCTGCTGACCAGCGTCGTCCTGCTGTGCGTGCTGGTGTACCACACGGCGCCCGCCCTCTCGCGGCGGTTGGCGGGCATCCGCCTGCCGGTCTTCCCGTCGGCGACCAGCCGGTGGGTGTTCGAGGCTCGGCCCGACCTGCCCACCACCGTGGTCCGCTCCGACGGCGGCCCCCCGGTCCTCGAGGGCCCCGCGTCCGTCCGCGACGTCCTGGTGCAGGCCGAACGCGCCCGCTCCTTCCTGACCGGCCTGCTGATCGGTCTCGGCGTGTTGATGGTCGTCTCGTTGACGGCGCTGTCGGACCCGCACACCGGTCAACGATGGCTGCCGCTCCTGCTGGCCGGCTTCAGCGCCGGGTTCCTGATGCTGCGCGGACGCTCGTACGTCGACCGCTGGCAGGCGATCACCCTGGCCGTGACCGCCGTTCTCATTGTCGGCGCGGTCGTGGTGCGCTACGCGCTCGTCTTGCAGTCGCCCCTGGCGGTGTCGATCAGCGCGGCGATCCTGGTTCTGCTCCCGGCGGCCGGCCTTACGTCCGCGGCCGTGGTGCCGAACACCATCTACAGCCCGCTGTTCCGCAAGTTCGTGGAATGGATCGAATACCTCTGCCTGATGCCGATTTTCCCGCTGGCATTGTGGTTGATGAATGTCTATGCAGCAATCCGCTACCGGTAGTAGCAAGGTGTGGCGAGGGCGCGCATCCGCTGCGGCCCTCGCCGCAATCTTGCTCGCCTCAGGAGCATTGGCCGGCTTGCCGCCCGCCTCTGCGATTTCGCCGCCGACGATCGATCCCGGCGCGGTGCCGCCCGACGGCCCGCCCGGACCGCCGGCGCCGATGAAGCAGAATTCCTACTGCACCGAGGTCGGGGTGCTGCCCGGCACGGACTTCCGACTGCAGCCGAAGTACATGGACATGCTGAACCTGCAGGAGGCGTGGCAGTTCGGGCGCGGTGCCGGCGTGAAGGTGGCCGTCATCGACACCGGCGTGAGCCCGCATCCCAGGTTTCCGCACCTGATCCCCGGCGGGGATTACGTCATGGGCGGTGACGGGCTGTCGGATTGCGACGCCCACGGCACGATCGTGGCCTCGATGATCGGCGCCGCGCCGGCGAACGGCGCGGGGGTGCCGCCGGCCGCGCCGCGCCGCCCGGTCACCATCCCCACCACCGAACCGCCGCCGAAGGCGCCGCCGCCCCAGACCGTGACGTTGTCACCGTTGCCGCAGACCGTGACGATGGTTCCGCCTCCGCCGCAGGACCAGCCGGCCCCCGGACCTTTCGGCGCGCCGCCGGCGCCCGCGCCTCCGGCGGCGCCTCCGCCCGGTAACGGTCCGCCGCCAGGACCGGCGCAGCCCGGCCAGGCCCCGGCGGCCGGCCACGGCGGCGGCACGGTGACGATCCCGAGCTACTCCGGTGGGAGCCACGTCGTCGGGGTTGACTACCCACGCCCGCTGGATCCGCCGCCACCCCCGCCGCCCGCGCCGCCGGCGCCGTCGGCCGGCCCCGATGCGTTCAGCGGTGTCGCGCCTGACGTCGACATCATCGCGATCCGTCAGTCCAGCCAGGCCTTCGGCCTCAAGGACGCCTACACCGGCGACGAGGACCCGCAGACGCGGGCGAAGATCGACGGTGTCCAGACGATGGCCCGGGCAATCGTGCACGCCGCCAACATGGGCGCGCAGGTCATCAACATCTCGGATGTGACCTGCATGAGCGCGCGCAACATCGTCGACCAGCGCGCCCTCGGCGCGGCGGTGCGCTACGCGGCGGTCGACAAGAACGCCGTCATCGTGGCCGCCGCGGGCGACACCAACAAGAAGGACTGCAAGCAGAACCCGCCGCATGATCCGTTGCAGCCCAACGATCCTCGCAACTGGAACTCGGTCACCACCGTCGTGACGCCGTCCTGGTTCAGCGACTACGTCCTGACGGTTGGGGCGGTCGACGAAGACGGCCGGCCGCAGACCGGGGGTCAGGGTCAGGGATCGACGAGCGTGGCCGGCCCGTGGGTGGGCATCGCCGCGCCGGGCACCGACGTCGTCGGTCTGTCCCCGCGCGACGACGGCGTCATCAACGCGATCGACGGACCGGACAACACGTTGCTGGTTCCCTCCGGCACCAGCTTCTCGGCCGCGATCGTGTCCGGCATCGCCGCGCTCGTCCGCGCCAAGTTCCCGCAGCTGTCGGCATACCAGGTCATCAACCGGTTGACTCGCACCGCCCGCGCACCGGCGCGTGGCGTGGACAACCAGATCGGCCACGGCATCGTCGATCCTGTGGCGGCCCTGACGTGGGACGTACCCGAAGGACCGTTGAAGCCCCCGCAGCAACTTTCAGCGCCGCTGAACATTCCGAGGCCCGCTCCGCACCGGGATATGGTGCCAGTGTGGGTGGCCGGCGGAGGCTTGCTCGCGGCGCTGCTGATCGGTGGGGGCGTGTTTGGTACGGCGATGCTGATGAAGCGATCGCGGAAGCAGCAATAAGGGCGGAGCAGTAACAGTCATGAAAGCTCAGCGCAAACTCGGGTTGTCGTTGACTTGGCCACGGGTCACCGCGGTGTTCCTTGTCGACGTCGCCATCTTGGTGGTGGGCAGCCACTGCCCGGAGTCCTGGCAGGGCACCTATCGCATCGCGTTCTGGGTGGGCGTCGGCCTGGCGGTGCTGGTCGCGCTGCTCTCCCTGGTCACCTATCACGGCGTCACGGTGACCTCGGCGTTGGCCACCTGGCTATGGGACTGGTCCGCCGACCCGGGGACGGCTCTGGGCGCCGGCTGCACGCCGGTGCTCGACTACCAGCGCAAGTTCGGGCGCGACAAGGTCGGCGTGCGCGAGTACGAGGGCCAGCTGGTGTCGGTCATCGCGGTGAACGGTGGTGACGACGACCCGTCGTCGCGCCACCGGCACCGGAACTCGTCGCCTACCCTGCTGGTGCAGGCTGTGGCTGATGGCTTGCGGCAGTTCGACATTCACCTCGATAACATCGACATCGTGTCGGTCAAGGTGCGCCGCGGCGGCAACGCCGCCGAGTTGTCGAAGCTCGACGACTGGGGCCCCGAGGAGTGGGAGGTGGCCAACGGGCAGCCCACCTCGTACGTTCGCCGCACCTGGCTGGTGTTGCGGATGAACCCGCAGCGCAACATCGCCGCCGTGGCGGTCCGCGATTCGCTGGCTTCGACCTTGGTGGCGGCCACCGAGCGGCTGGCGCAGGACCTCGACGGAATCAATTGCGCCGCAAAGCCTTTGACCGCCGAGGAGATCACCGAGGTGGACCGCGCGGTGCTGGCGGATCTGGAGCCGACCTGGAGCCGGCCCGGCTGGCGCCACCTCAAGCACTTCAACGGCTTCACCACCAGCTTCTGGGTGACGCCCGCCGACCTCACCACCGACACCCTCGACGAGCTGTGGGAGGCGGACACCGTCGCCACGGTGCTGACGGTCCGGCTCACCGCCCCCGCGGGCCGGTCGCAGGTGTCGGCCTGGGTGCGCTACCACACCGAGAAGCGGCTGCCCCGGGACATCTCCGCCGGCCTCAACCGCCTCACCGGACGCCAGTTGGCCGCGGTCCGCGCCAGCTTGCCCGCCCCCGCGACACACGCCACGCTCGTCGTGCCGAGCCGTGCCGTGCGTGACGACGACGAGCTCACGCTGTCGGTCGGCCAGTTGCGAGAGAGCCCGGCGGGCGTGCCTGTGGCGCAATGACGCGCCCGCAATCGACCGCTGAGGGCGCCCGCAACGCGATGGTCGCCGGCCTGTTGGCATCGGGGATATCGGTCAACGGGCTGCAACCCAGTCACAATCCTCAGGTCGCGTCGCAGATGTTCACCACGGCCAGCAACCTGGACCCCGGCATGTGCGACGCCTGGCTGGCGCGGTTGCTGGCGGGGGAGCGCAGCATCGAGGTGCTCTCCGGCGCGTGGGCGTCGATCCGGACGTTCGGATGGGAGACGCGCAGGCTCGGGGTCACCGACCTGGAGTTCCGTCCCCAGGTTTCCGACGGGCTGTTCCTCCAGCTGGCCGTCACCAGCGCCGAGTCGTTGGCGTGTGCCTACGCGGCCGTCCTGGCCGAGGCCAAACGCTACGAGGAGGCGTCGGAACTACTCGACGGGGTGGAACCGCGCCAGCCCTTCGAGCAGGAGCTGGTCGACTACGTGCGGGGCGTGTTGTATTTCCGCACCGGACGCTGGCCGGATGTGCTCAACCAGTTCCCCGAGGGCAAGGTCTGGCGCCAGCCGGAGCTCAAGGCCGCCGGCGCCGCGATGGCGACGACGGCGCTGGCGTCACTCGGCGTCTTCGAGGAAGCATTGCGGCGCGGCCAGGACGCCGTCGAGGGTGACCGGGTGCCGGGCGCGGCCAACATCGCCCTGTACACCCAGGGCATGTGCCTGCGGCACCTGGGCCGCGAAGACGAGGCCGTCGAACTGTTGCGCCGGGTGTATTCGCGGGATCCGAAGTTCACCCCGGCCCGGGAAGCGCTGGACAATCCGAACTATCGGCTGGTCCTGACGGACCCGGAAACCATTGAGGCGCGGACGAATCCATGGGATCCGGATAGCGCACCCACCCGCGCCGAGACGGAGGCCGCTCGCCACGCGGAGGAGGCCGCGAAGTACCTCGCCGAAGGTGACGCGGAGCTCAACGCGATGCTGGGGATGGAACGGGCCAAGCGGGAGATCAAGCTCATCAAGTCGACGACGAAGGTGAACCTGGCGCGCGCCAAGATGGGCCTCCCCGTGCCGGTGACGTCGCGCCACACCCTCTTGTTGGGTCCGCCCGGAACCGGTAAGACGTCGGTGGCGCGAGCCTTTGCCAAGCAGCTGTGCGGCTTGACGGTGCTGCGCAAGCCGGTGGTGGTGGAAACCAGCCGGACCAAGCTGTTGGGTCGCTACATGGCCGACGCGGAGAAGAACACCGAGGAGATGCTCGAGGAAGCCCTGGGCGGGGCGGTGTTCTTCGACGAGATGCACACGCTGCACGAGAAGGGGTACCAGCAGGGCGACCCCTACGGCAACGCGATCATCAACACGTTGCTGCTGTACATGGAGAACCATCGCGACGAACTCGTCGTCTTCGGTGCGGGTTATGCGAAGGCGATGGAGAAGATGCTCGACGTGAATCAGGGTCTGCGCCGGCGGTTTTCGACCGTGATCGAGTTCTTCAGCTACACGCCGGACGAGCTTGTCGCGTTGACCCGGTTGATGGGCCAGGAGAACGAGGACGTTATCACCGAGGAAGCCGCCCATTCTTTACTGCCGTCCTACACCCGGTTTTATCTCGACGAGAGTTACTCCGAAGACGGCGACCTGATCCGCGGCATCGACACCCTCGGTAATGCCGGATTCGTGCGCAACGTGGTGGAGAAGGCCCGCGATCACCGCAGTTTCCGCCTGGACGACGAGGACCTCGACGCGGTGTTGGCCAGCGAGGTCACCGAGTTCAGCGAGCGTCAACTGCTGCGGTTCAAAGAGCTGACCCAGGAGGATCTCGCCGAGGGTCTCAGCGCCGCAGTCGCCGAGAACAAGTCGACTTAGTTCGGTTCCGGCGCTTGTGCGCGGGATGCGGGGAATCTGGATCCCGCGGCCGGCACGAGCGACCGCCAGTACGAGACCGCCCGCCATACGCGTTCCATGTGAGCGTCATGCCGCGGTCTGACGGGAAAACCGTTGCGGCAAGCGGCCAGCGAGTCGATGCGCCACGCGCGGAAGCCGGTGAGTGGGCCGGCTTCGGCGGTGACGGATCGTGGTCGAGAACTACGCGTCGTCGGCAACGTCGCGACCGTCGAATCCGGGGTGGCAAGCGGGTGCGAAAACGACCATGACCAGGAGAAACCAGCTCCCAGGAAACTGTCAGCAGCTAATCAGCGGCGCGACAGCATACCCGTTTTACCCTTCGTGTTGATGAACGGCAGGGGTACGCAATGGCAATTAATTATCAGTTCGGCGACGTAGACGCGCACGGCGCCACGATTCGCGCTCAGGCGGCGTGTCTGGAGGCTGAGCACCAGGCCATCGTTCGCGATGTGCTTGCTGCGGGTGACTTCTGGGGCGGTGCCGGTTCGGTGGCCTGCCAGGAGTTCATCACCCAGTTGGGTCGCAACTTCCAGGTGATCTACGAGCAGGCCAACGCGCACGGGCAGAAGGTGCAGAGCGCCGGCAACAACATGGCCAGCACCGACAGCGCCGTCGGTTCGAGCTGGGCGTAATTGCGTCTGAGACCGAGGTAATTAGTTCGGGCCGACACGCGAGCCATGGTGCGAGCGTTAAGCCGCCGCCATTCGCGGCATCGCCCCGCATGCGGGCATTTTGTTGTTTTTAATATGGCTTGAGGAGGTTGCGGCTCACAGCTATTGCAACAAATTCAAATAATGCAGCGAGATCGGCCGAAGTGCGATTCGGCTGATTAACGCTTTCGGGGGGTATCGCGGTTTACCAGTTCTGTGTGAACCGTTGCTCTGCGTCGCTATGAGACGCTTAAGCAGGCAATAGTTGAATTTGGTAGATAGCTGTCTGCGGACAATCCTCACACCAGTCGGCAGTGCGATGACATTCACTTTTTACATTCCGTAAACGCGGCGGGAACGCGGGCCGAATACTTTTCGCTCACGATGATCGTATATTGATTGAGCCGTGTTCGACTTGAGCCGGACGTCAATCTTGTCGGGGATATCAGCTAAGGAAGAGAATGGTCCGTTGTCTGCAGCATGCGAAATAAGCCCATGTCTTCTGTAGCCGATTTCATGTGTTTCCTTAGAACCGCGGCGCGGATGCGGCCGAGGCAGCAAGGCCGCGCCTACCATGGCGGCCACTTGCGGGACCGGAGGTAGTAGATGCTGGATTTCGGGGCGCTTCCGCCGGAGATCAACTCGGGGCGGATGTATGTTGGTGCGGGCTCGGGCCCGCTGCTGGCCGCCGCGGCGGCCTGGGACGAATTGGCCGCAGAGTTGCAGGCCGCGGGCGCGTCGTACAACGCGACCATCGAAACGTTGGCGACCGGGCCCTGGACGGGCCCTTCGTCGATGGCGATGGCGTCCGCCGCGGCGCCATACGTGGCGTGGATCAACGCCACCGGTGCTCAGGCCGAGGCGGCCGGCGCCCAGGCCAAGCTGGCCGCGGGCGCCTACGAGGCCGCGTTCGCGGCCACCGTCCCACCACCGGTTATCGCGGCCAATCGCGCCCTGCTGGCGGCCCTGATCGCGACCAACATCCTCGGCCAGAACACGCCGGCGATCGCCGCCACCGAAGCGCAGTACATGGAGATGTGGGCACAGGACGCCGCCGCTATGTACGGCTACGCGGCATCGTCGGCGACCGCGTCGCAGCTGACACCGTTCGCCGAGCCGCCCCAGACCACCAACGAGTCGGCCGGGCCGATGCAGGCGGCAGCCGTCACCCAGTCGAGTGCACAGTCGAGCGGCAACACCGCCGCGCAGCTGTCCCAGCTGAGCACGACGATGCAGACCGCGGTCAATGCCGGCAACGCGGCTCCGAACGCCGGCACGACCGGGACCGGCCTCACCACCGGAATCGGACAGAACCTCGACTACTGGAACAACATCTGGTCGGTGCTGACGGGCCCGTATTCCCCTCAGTCGTGGAGCAGCGTCCCGGGCGGTCCGTTCCTGTCCTTCGGTCAGGCGTACGCGTGGGGTCAGAACGGCCAGAGCGCCGCCGCCTACTTGTCCGGCCCGAAGGCAATCACTGGCGCTCTCGCCCCGCTGACCAGTGGCTCGAGTGCGGTGAAGCCGATGCTCAGCTCCGCCGTTGGGCCCGTGTCCGGATCCATGGGGGAGGCGCGCGTGATCGGGAGCATGTCGGTACCACAGGGCTGGACGCAAGCGGCTCCGGCGATTCGAACGATCGCCCAGGTGCTGCCTACCAACCTGGCCGCCGCGCCCGCCGCGCTGGCTGGCGAAGAGGGCGTCTTCAGCCAGATGGCCCTGTCCAGCTTGGCGGGACGCGCGATTGCCGCCAGCGCGACCCACTCCGTCGGAGGCACCGCCGCGGCGGCCGGCGGGCTGGGCGGCGCGGTCGCCGAGGCCGATCCCGCCGCGGCCACCATCATCGTGATCCCTTACATCGAGGAGTGACCGCGATGACCGCCACGCACAGCAGCCCAGCACCGTCGACCCAAGCGCCTGAGTAAGGGGACAGCAATGTTTTACGGAGCCTTTCCGCCGGAGTTCAACTCGGGCCGGATGTACACCGGGCCGGGAGTGGGTTCACTGGTGGCCGCCGCGACGGCCTGGGAGAACCTGGCCACCGAACTGCAGTCCACCGCCACCGCCTATTCCGGGGTGATCTCCAGCCTGACTACTGGGCCGTGGGTGGGCCCGTCATCGGTCGCGATGGCGTCCGCGGCGTACCCGTACGTCGCCTGGATGCAGCAGACCGCCGCCCAGGCCCAGGAAGCCGCGAGCCAAGCGTCCGCGGCGGCGGCGGCCTACGAGACGGCGTTCGCCGCCCACGTGCCGCCTCCGGTGATCGCGGAAAACCGCGCGCTCTTGGCGCAGCTGATGGCGACCAACCTGTTCGGGCAGAACACGGCGGCGATCGCCGCCACCGAGACACAGTACGGCGAAATGTGGGCCCAGGACGCCGTGGCCATGGACACCTACGCCAGTTCGTCGGAGGCGGCCACCCGATTGACCCCGTTCGCCGAGCCGCCGCAGACCACCACCGGCGCGGGCACCACGACGCAAGCGGCCGCGATGAGCCAATCCGCGGGCACGTCGGCGGGCAGCGTGGCGTCCACCATCAACTCGGCGGCCACCTCGCTCACCGCGGGCCCGGGCAACCCGATCCTGGCATGGCTCTCGCAGCTGGCCACCCAATACAACACCGCGATCACCACGTTCTTGAAAGGCTTCGGCACGACTCCCGCCGGCACCCCGCTGATCACCGCCATGTACAACGCGGTCAAGGTGCCGCTCGGGCTGACCACACAGTTCAACGACGTTGGGTTGCTGATCAACTTTCCCCTGTCGCAATGGCTCAAATTCGCCCCACCTATCGCGTATGGGGCGTTGCCGAAGGATGCCCTGGGGGCCGGCCTGGGGGTGCTGGGCTTCGGCCGGGGGACGCTGTACGACGCGATCAGCCCGGCGGCGGGCTTTGCGCGCGGCACTTTGGTTGGGCAGTTGACCGTGCCGCCCAGCTGGGCCTCGGCCACACCAGCCATCAGGACGGTTGCCGCCGCGTTGTCGGCCGCCGGACCCGAGGCCGTGCCCGCGGCCGCCCTGGGCGAGGGCGGCCTGTTCAGTTCGATGGGGATGGCGGGAATGCTGGGCAGCGCCCTCGGCGCAGGCGGACCGACCGTGGTGGGCGCCAGCGTGCGCAACCGGATGAAACCGATCAAGGACCTCAAAGACAAACAATCGCCGGAACAACTCAAGCGTCTGGTCGCGCAGATATCGGAAAAACCCGAAACCGTCCAGCACCACAATGTCGACCCGGAGGGGCTCGACGCCCTGCTCGAGCAGCTGGCGAAGAAGCCCGGCATCCACGCGGTGCACCTGAAGAAGGGAGACAAGTCCAAGGTCCTGCCCGCCGATGCCCAGTTGGGTTGAGGGGCAAGGCCATTCAGAATCCAGGTGTGGTCTGTCAAACGGTCTGGCAGCAACGCCTCCGATCCTCTTGCCGCCGCCATGAAAGAAGGTAGGTAATGAAACGGCTGCTGGCGCCACTGGGCGCTTTCCTCGTAATCGGACTGGCCGCACCGGCATACGCGGATCCGCCGCCGGTGCCGGACGGTGACGACGGCGCGTTCCTCTCGGCCCTGCATCAAGCCGGCTTCACCTTCGCCAGCCCAGACGCAGCCGTCGGGGCGGGCCGGGCGGTGTGCTCGTGCTTGAACAACGGCGAGTCCGGCCTGGAGCTGGTCCACGACGTCAAGATGCACAACCCGGGGATGGACATGGAGATGGCTTCCAACTTCGCGATGATTTCCGCGAAGTACTACTGCCCGCACCACCTCAGCAAAGCCTGACCCGCTCCGGCCGAGTTGAGCTGAACGATAAGGCGATTCAGCCGTGATTCCGCGCTGCGCTCGACCGGCCGTCGTGAGACAATCCTCGGCTATGAGGCTGCTGGTGGCTCTGCTCGGCGTCTGGGCTGGGATCGGGCTCGCCGCGCCGGCCTACGCTGATCCGGACACCGGTGCCGTCGACGAGTCGAGCTTCCTCGCTTCGCTGCGGAGCGCTGGCATCACCTACAAGACGCCCGACGCGGCCGTCCAGTTCGCCAGGGCCGTGTGCGAGTCGATGAACAGCGGCGAGTACGGGCCCCAAATGGTGAGCGAATTGCAGGCGCAGAACCCCGGACTCACCGCCGATCACGCGACGTCGTTCCTGGCGATCGCCGCGAAATACTATTGCCCTCAGAAGCTCAGCGCGCGATAGCGCGGCGCCCGTCCTGACCGCGGCGCAACGGCAAGGCGCCCCACAGGTTTCGCGCGCATTGCCGTATCGCATCCGGTTCGGTTGGGGTCCACCCGCTGTTCACCTGGGCCTGATTAGCTGCGGCTGCGCCCGGATGGTCATGAGGGGAAGGAGTGCCGATGGAGACGCTGAGCGTCGCCGACTTCGCGCTCCGGCTCGCCGTCGGAGTGGGCTGCGGCGCCCTGATCGGCCTTGAGCGGCAATGGCGGGCGCGCCGGGCCGGCCTGCGCACCAACGCGCTGGTGGCCGGCGGCGCGACGTTGTTCGTGCTGTACGCCGCCGCCACCACGGACACCAGCCCCACCCGGGTCGCGTCTTACGTGGTGTCCGGCATCGGGTTCCTCGGCGGTGGCGTGATCCTGCGCGAAGGGGTGAACGTCCGAGGCCTCAACACCGCCGCCACCCTGTGGTGCTCCGCGGCCATCGGCGTCCTGGCGGCCTCCGGGCACCTGGTCTTCGCGTTGATCGGTACGGGGACCGTCATCGCCATCCACGTCTTCGGGCGCCCGCTTGGCCGGCTGATCGACCGCGACAACACCGGCGACGAAGACGAAAGCCTGCGGCCATATCTGGTGCAGGTGGTCGCCCGCCCGAAACACGAGAAATACGCGCGCGCCCAGATCGTGCAGCACGCGAGCGGCAACGACATCACGCTGCGCGGCATCCACACCGCGCACGCCGGCGACGACGAGGTCACCTTGACCGCTCACCTCCTCATGGACGGGGACGCCCCGTCCCGGCTGGAGCGGTTGGTCGCGGAACTCTCCCTGCAGCCGGGAGTCCGTGCGGTGCAGTGGTACGCCGGCGACGAAGCGCAGTCCGACCGCTAAGGACGGGGCTGCAGCTCCGGCGCGGCGGCCGCCAGTAGGTCGGCGCGGTCGCCGCTCAGCGGCGGGTAGATCCGCCGGGCGTTGATCGTCCGCTTCGTCTCCTTGGCCCGCGCGCCGCTCGACACGACCACCCGGTCCCACCCCTCGGTGTAGACCGCGCCGGCCGGCCCGAGGTCGAGAACCGTGACATACCAAGGGATTCGGAGTGGCAGGAGCGGCTCTCCGAACAGGTCGCTGATGACGTTGTACCCGGCATAGCGGCCCATGGGGCGGCCGTGTTGACACGACATGACCGACAGGTGGTCGTCGTCCATGCGCGCGGCGGCGACATCGCCCGCGGCGAAGACCTCGGGCACCCCGATGACCCGCAGGCAGTCATCGACGGGCACCCGACCCAGGCCGTCGCGCGCCACCGGCAGCTGCTCGGTCAGCGGGCTGGCCCGCATGCCGGCACACCACACCACGGTGGCCGCCGCGAGGCGCTCGCCGGAGGTGAGGTACACACCGTCCTCGTCGATCGCGGCAACACCCACTCCCGCCCGGGCTTCGACGCCGTTGGCCGATAGGGCCTCTTCGATCACCGGGCGCGCCCAGGCGCCCATGTCGGAGCCGATCCGGCTGCGATCCAGCAACACCACCCGGGGAGCAATGCCGGTCGCGGCGAACAGCCGCCGCAACCTGTCCGGCAGCTCGCAGGACACTTCTATCCCGGTCAGCCCCGCCCCGACCACGACGACGGTGCCGGCCGCGGGCGTGGGCGAATCGTCGGCCAGCCGGCGGAGGTGGTCCCGCAGCGCCAGCGCTCCGTCATAGGTGTCCACGTCGAAGGCGAACTCCCGCACGCCCGGTAGGGCCGGTTTGGCCACACGGCTGCCCGACGCCAGCACCAGCCGGTCGTAGGCGTACGTCGCACCGCCCGCCGTGGCGACGGTGCGGGCGTCGGTGTCGATGGCGGTCACCTCGGTGGCGACGTGTGCCACCCCGACGGGGTCGAGCAGGTCGGCGAGCGGGATGCGGCACGGGGTCAGGTCGGCCTCGTAGTTGCGCACCCGGATGTCGTGGAACGGCCGGGCGGCCAGCACCGTGATGTCGACCGTGCCCGCCGGAATGGCGAGCTCGTCGAGCCGGCGGGCGGCCCCGAGCGCCGCCCACAACCCGGCGAACCCCGAGCCGATCACCACCACAGCGCTCAACGCTCGACACCTCACGTCGGTCGATCCCGTCACCACAGTGTGGGCCGCATGCCGGACCAAGGCGACCCGGCGGTGCGGCCAGTCGTCGTAGTCTTATGCCTGTGAGTGCGCTTTCAGAGTTCGTGACCGCCCTGCCCCCGCAGCTGCGGGATCCGGTGCTGCTCGCCATTCCCTTCTTCTTGCTGCTGTTGACGCTGGAATGGTCGGCGGCGCGCAAGCTGGAAAGCATCGTCGGCGACGCCCGGCCGGCGTCCGGCGCGTACTTCACCCGCGACGCGATGGCCAGCATCTCGATGGGTCTGGTTTCGGTGGGCACCACCGCCGCGTGGAAGACACTGGCACTGTTCGGCTACGCCGCCCTGTACGCCTACGTGGCGCCCTGGCACCTCTCGGTCGGCCGTTGGTACACCTGGGTGATCGCGCTGGTCGGCGTCGACCTGCTGTACTACGCCTACCACCGGATCGCGCACCGGGTGCGGTTGATCTGGGCGACGCACCAGGCCCATCACTCCAGCGAATACTTCAACTTCGCGACGGCCCTGCGCCAGAAGTGGAACAACAGCGGCGAGATCCTGATGTGGGTTCCGCTGCCGTTGCTGGGGATACCGCCCTGGATGGTGTTCTTCAGCTTCTCGATCAGCCTCATCTACCAGTTCTGGGTGCACACCGAGCGGATCGACAAGTTGCCGCGGCCGTTCGAGTTCGTGTTCAACACCCCGTCGCACCACCGCGTGCACCACGGGATGGACCAGATCTACCTCGACAAGAACTACGGCGGAATCCTCATCATCTGGGACCGGCTGTTCGGCAGCTTCCAGGCCGAGCTCTTCCGGCCGCACTACGGCCTCACCAAGCGGGTCGACACGTTCAACATCTGGAAGCTGCAGACCCGCGAATACGTCGCGATCGCCCGCGACTGGCGTACGGCGACTCGGCTTCGCGATCGCCTGGGCTACGTTTTCGGGCCGCCCGGTTGGGCGCCGCGCGGCGCGGAGCAGGCCGAGGCGGCCGTTGCGGTGGCGACATCGACGTAACGCCGGTGACGGACGGCGCGAAGACTTCTGCGTAACGCAAAGTCACGCCGTAATCTCAAATCGGTCGAGATTTGGCCCCGACGGATCGGAGTACATGGTGCGTCGCCTGGCAATGCGCGCATTCATCGCGTCGGTCACCGCGGCCGCGCTCGCGCAGTGGCTGCCGCTTGCGCCGGCCGAAGCGGACCCCGTTGTGGTCTATCCGGGCATGGAGATCCACCAGGGCAACCGCGTCTGCACGCTGGGCTACGTCGATCCCGGCATGAAGATCGCCTTCACCGCGGGGCACTGCCGGGGTGGCGAGGGGGTCGTCACCGACCGCGGCGGAGCGGTCATCGGCCGGCTGGCGGCCTTCCGGGACAACACTCCCAGCGGGACGACGGTGGCGACCGACCAGTTGATCACCGACTATGAGGCGATCGTGCTGGACAACGGCGTGATGGCGAACAACGTCCTGCCTGGCGGACGTCAACTGATTTCGAACCCGGCGGCGGCGCTGGCACCCGGGCAGGCGATCTGCCATTTCGGCGTGAGCACCGGCGAAACATGCGGGACGGTGGAGAGCGTGAACAACGGCTGGTTCACCATGTCGCACGGCGTGCAGAGCCATAACGGCGACTCCGGCGGCCCGGTGTATCTGCCTTCCAGCGCCGGTCCCGGGCTGCTCGTGGGGATCTTCAACAGCGTGTGGGGTGATTTT
The DNA here is from genome assembly GCF_001666955.1 of Mycobacterium sp. E735. Taxonomy (NCBI): domain Bacteria; kingdom Bacillati; phylum Actinomycetota; class Actinomycetes; order Mycobacteriales; family Mycobacteriaceae; genus Mycobacterium; species Mycobacterium sp. E735. Next base: position 19,349 of record NZ_LZIX01000255.1, read on the forward strand.
CCGGCCGCGGTGTCGTGGCGGGCGACGTCCGAAGAGGTCCGTGAGGATCTCGGGGTGGCGCGGGGCGCTCGGTAGGCCCTTCAGCGGGTCGCGTCGGCCGCCGCGAGGGCGAACACCGGGATGGTGGGCGCGACCGCGCGGAATTGCTCGTCGGTGCTGTCCGGGGTCAGCCCGGCGACGTAGTCCTTCACCTGCCAATACCAGCGGTCGAGGTAGCGTCGCAGCAGCTCCGGTTTGGCCGCGTCGGCGACCTCGCTGACTCGGGCGCGCCGCCGGCGCCAGCGGGGGCCCGTCTCGATGACCCCCGCGGCCCGCACGTTGCGGGCCCACTGGGTGTTGCCGCGGGGTGAGACCAGGTAGTCCACGCCGTCGACGGTCAGCACGTTGATGACCACCGCACGCGGTTTACCGCTCTTGCGCCCGCGGACGCGCAGCGCACGCGTCCCGGCGATGCTGACACCCATCTCGGCGAGCCAGCGGATCACCGCGTTGGCGGCGCGTGCGGCCCCGTTCGGTTCTTCGTATCGCGTGGACATGTCGCGTCCTCTCTCGCAATCTAACGAGAGCACTGCTCTCTTTGCCCGCGACACTGCCACAGTCCTGGCCGGAAAGCAAGAGCGGTGATCTCGGTTGTGCCAGACTGGCCGCGTGGGCAAACGCCAGGACACCCGGGAGCAGACCGAGGCGCGCATCATCGAGCTGGGTCGCCGGCAGCTGGTGGATCGTGGGGCGGCCGGATTGTCCGTGCGCGCGATCGCCCGCGACCTCGGCATGGTGTCGTCGGCCGTGTACCGGTACGTGTCCAGCCGTGACGAGTTGCTGACGTTGCTGCTGGTCGACGCCTACTCGGATCTGGCCGACGCCGTGGACCGCGCACGCGAGACGGTCGGCGAGCTCTGGAGCGACGATGTCATCGCGATCGCCCGCGCGACCCGGCGATGGGCCGTCGCGCACCCCTCCCGCTGGGCCCTGCTGTACGGCAGTCCGGTACCCGGCTACCACGCCCCGCCAGAGCGCACGGTGGTCGCGGGAACCCGGGTGGTGGCGGCCTTCTTCGACGCCGTTGCATCCGGGATCGCCACCGGGGACATCAGGCTGACCGATGTCGTTGCCCCACAACCGATGTCGTCGGACTTCGAACGGATTCGCCACGAGTTCGGTTTTCCCGGCGACGACCAGGTGGTCGCCAAGTGCTTTCTGCTGTGGGCCGGGGTGCTGGGAGCGATCAGCCTCGAGGTGTTCGGGCAATACGGCAGTGACACCCTGACCGACCCCGAGGCGGTGTTCGACGCGCAGCTTGGGCTGCTGGTGGACGTGCTGGCCCGGCACTGACGGGTCGGCCGGGCGAATTAGAACATGTTCACCCGGCTTTCACAGCGGCGCGCCGGCCCGCGACGGCAAAGTTTTCGCGGCCCTTTCTGGCAGCCGAGGCACTGGACTATCCTGCGAGACGATGACCCTTCCCGTTCAATCGCCGACGCAGATCGCGTGGGTTACCGCCGACCTGGATGCCACCGAAACCGCCCTCACCGGCTTGTTAGGTGTGCGCAAGTGGGTGCGGATACCCGAGGTGCACTTTGCTCCGGACGCCTGCAGTTACCTCGGCAAGCCGGCCGATTTCGTCGCCAGCATCTCGTTGAGCTATCTCGGTGACATGCAGCTGGAGCTGATTCAGCCGGTCAGCGGGGAGAACATCTATAGTGACTTTCTGCGCGAATCCGCGCCGGGTCTGCACCACATCTGCATGGAGGTCGAAAGCCCCGAGCAATTCGACGCGACATTGGCCGAGGCGGTGGAGTTCGGGGCCCCGGTGGTGCAGCAGGGCGTGATGCCCGGCGGCATCCAGTTCGCCTATGTGTCGGCGCCCCAGGCGGCAGTCCCATTCGT
>NZ_LZIX01000256.1:0-543 GCF_001666955.1 Mycobacterium sp. E735
GAAGTGCACGATCTCGTGCGTCAGCGTCATGCCCCGCGCCCTGGCCTCCTTGAAGGAGGGGCGAACGATGGTGTGCAACAGCATCCGACCGTCGTCGGGCAGGATGTGGTGGGCACGTTCAAAAAAGGCCGGCCACCGGTCGGCCTTGAACGCCTCGAAGGCGCCGATGCTGACGATTCGGTCGACCTTGTCGTCGAATTCCTCCCAGCCCTGCAACCGGACTTCGACGGAGCGGTCGGTGGGGATGGCGGCCATTTTGGCCTTACTGTAGGCAAACTGGTTGCGACTCAGCGTGATCCCGATCACGTTGACGTCATATTTCTCGATCGCCCGGTGCAGCGCTCCTCCCCAGCCGCAACCGATGTCGAGTAGCGTCATCCCCGGCTCGAGATTCAATTTGCCCAGCGCCAGATCGAACTTCGCATTCTGCGCCTCTTCCAGGGTCATGCCCTCGCGTTCGAAATAAGCGCACGTATAGCCCATTGTCGGATCTAGGAACAGGGCAAAAAACTCGTCCGAAACGTCGTAGATGGATTGCGATTC
>NZ_LZIX01000257.1:0-13712 GCF_001666955.1 Mycobacterium sp. E735
TGGTACATGTCGCCGGCGAAATTCTCGGCGCCGATCTTCCAGTTCGCCTTGATGCGCCAGCGCTGCGGCCCCCGCACTTCCACGCCGCCGGCGCTCTGCTTGGTGTAGAAGTCCAGATAGAACTTGAAGTCGCCGAGGAAGTCCTCGAGCGGTTCGGCCCCTGGGTCCAAGTTGATGAACAGCAGGCCGTTGTAACTCGCGAAGTTCGGTGCGGGGAGCAGGGTCTGGGAGCTTCGGGCGAACCCGTCCTCGCCGCCGTACGCCTCCCGGTGGAACGGCAGACCGGTGAGCTTGCCGTCATTGCGGTAGGTCCAGCCGTGGTACGGGCAGCGGAAGTTGGAGGCGTTGCCCATCTCCGCGCGACACACCTGCATGCCGCGATGCAGGCACATATTGAATAGGGCGCGCACATCGCCGGAGGAGTCGCGGGTGATGATGAAGGAATCGTCGAGGACCCGGCGCACCACGTAGTCGCCGTCCTGCGGGATCTCGGACTCGTGCGCCACGAACGTCCACGCCCGTGAAAACAGCCGCTCCTTCTCCAGCGCGAACAGATCGGCGTCGTTGTAGATGTGGGCCGGAATCATCCCCTCGCGGACGCCGGCGAACACGGTCTCGAGGCCGGCGCAGGCGTCGCGATGGACTGTCACGGTAACCCCCGGCCGACGCTTCGATTATCTGATAGACAGAGAAATGTTCCGCTCTCAAGAATCCCGCATCGACCCGCCGTCGGTCAATCGCCCGATTAGCGGGCGCGATCCGCGGCCAGGCGTTTACCAGAATGCTTTCTGGTAACTCACAGGCGGCGAACAATCACGTCGCCGGACGCCCGGGCTACCGTGGTCACGTCAGCTCCACCGCGCATGTGAGCGTGCGGTAATCAACGGGTAAACGGTTGGATTTTGCGTGCGTTGCCTTAATTTGGCGACGCATCTGAGGAAGGGCTGGTGCAATGGCTGATCGGTCACTGGACGGTCGATTGCAGAAACTCGGATCGCGCGTGGTGGCGGCCATCGGGCGTCAAGAGTGGCTGGATCGCCCGAGCTATCGGTTCGAACACCTGCTGAGCTTCGCCTTCAACGGCCTGGGCGGCGCCCGCGACAGCGTCACCAATGCGCTCCACGGGGTATGGCTCGGCCACCCGGTTCACCCGCCGCTGGCGTCGCTGACGAGCGGCGCGCTGGGTACCACCGTCGCGCTGGACGCCCTGAGCCTGCTTCCGGGCCGGCCCGCCACGGAAGTCCGCGACGCGTCGAGGTTCGCGTCCCGCGCGCTCGGGTTGGGGATCCTGGCCAGCATCGGGTCGGCCGTCACCGGTGTCACCGATTGGCAGCACACCCACGAATCCGATCGCCGGGTCGGTGCCGTGCACGGCGTGGTGAACTTGGTGGCCACCGGGCTGTATGCGCGGTCGTGGTGGGATCGCCGGCGGGGTCGGCACGGCCGCGGGATCGCCCTCACCGCATTGGGTTACGGCATCACCGTCGCCGGCAGCTACCTCGGCGGGGCGCTGGTGTTCGAGTCCGGCATCGGGATCGACCAGTCGGGCGCGCGGCTGCGCAAAGCGGAATGGACGCCGGTGCTGCCGGCGAGCTCGCTGAACGGAAAGCCGGTGCGGGTCGAGGTCGATGGGGTGGGCCTGGTGGTGTGCCAGACCAGGCCCGGGGAGGTTGCGGCGTTCGGCGAGTTGTGTCCGCACCTGGCGGCCCCCATGGCCGACGGCTGGATCGACCGTGGCCGGCTCGTATGTCCTTGGCACGGTTCATGGTTCGCGGCCGAATCGGGCGACGTTCTGCGTGGACCGGCGGCGGCCCCGCTGCCGTGCTATGAGGCGAGGTTGGTCAACGGAATGGTCGAAGTTCGCGGCGAACCCGGGCCCGGGCTCGGTGCCGCGGTGGGAAGCGGAGAAGGGAGACCGCAGTGAACGCCTACGACGTGCTGAAAGAACACCACATCGTCATCAAGGGCCTCGGCCGCAAGGTCAGCGAGGCCCCGGTGAACAGCGAAGAGCGGCATGCCCTTTTCGACGACATGCTGATCGAGCTCGACATCCACTTCCGCATCGAGGACGACCTGTACTACCCGGCCCTCAAGGACGCCACCAAGCTGATCGCCGTCGCCCACGCCGAGCACCGTCAAGTGGTCGACCAGCTCTCGGTGCTGCTGAGAACGCCGCAGAGCGCGCCGGGCTACGAGGACGAATGGAACTCTTTCAAGACGGTGCTGGAGGCCCACGCCGACGAGGAGGAGCGCGACATGATCCCGGCACCTCCCGAGGTCAAGATCACCGACGCCGAGCTCGAGGAGTTGGGCAACAAGATGGCCGCGAAAATGGAGCAATACCGCGGGTCCGCGCTCTACAAGATGCGCACCAAGGGGCGGGCGGCGCTGGTGCGCTCACTCTGACTCCGGCGCCGCCGCCGATTTCCGCGGTGTGCGGGGCCATGGAGAGTAGCGTCACGGCTCATGAAGCCCGAGTGTCTCGCGTCTCAGGCTGACATTACGGCCGAGATCGCCGCCATCGCAGCCGAATACCGCGGGCCGGAAGCTCAGCCCCGCCTCGACTACCCGCCGTACCGCGGCACCGCACTGCGGCATCCCAAACAAGCCCTGGTGCCGGTCGATCCCGATGGGGTCGAACTATGGGCGCCATGCTTCGGCCACCAGGACGTCGACGCGGTCGACGCCGACCTGACGGCCGGGCATCCTGGCGAGCCCCTGGGCGAACGCGTCATCGTGGCCGGGCGTGTGGTCGACGGGTCCGGCAGACCGGCGGCCGGCCAGCTGATCGAGATCTGGCAGGCCAACGCCGGCGGCCGCTACCGTCATCAGCGCGACCAGCATCCGGCCCCGCTCGACCCCAACTTCACCGGCGCGGGCCGGTGCCTGACCGGCCCGGACGGCTCCTACCGCTTCCTGACCGTCAAGCCGGGCCCGTATCCGTGGCGCAATCACCACAACGCCTGGCGCCCCGCACACATCCACTTCTCGGTGTTCGGGACCGCGTTCGGCCAGCGCCTGGTCACCCAGATGTACTTCCCGGGCGACCCGCTGTTCGACCTGGACCCGATCTTCCAGTCGGTCCTCGACCCCGCCGCGCGCCGACGGCTGATCGCCCGCTACGACCACGACCTCACCGAGCCGGAATATGCCACCGGATATCGGTGGGACATCGTGCTGACGGGCGGCGGCCGCACGCCCGTCGAGGGCCGCCATGACTGAATGTGCTTGCACCCCAGGGCAGACGGTGGGCCCCTTCCTGGACCTCGGGTTGCCCTATCCCGGTGGCGGCGCGCTGGTCGGCGACCGGCACGCGCACGCTGTCCGGCTGCACGGCGCGGTGTACGACGGCGCAGGCGACGGCGTGCCCGACGCCCTGGTCGAGCTGTGGCAGCCCGACGGCGCCGGGCGCGTCCCGCGGCAGGCCGGTTCGCTGCGCCGCCGGCATGACGACCATGGCGCGTTCACGGGCTGGGGCCGGTGCGCGACCGACGCCGGCGGCCGGTATGCCTTCACCACGGTGGCGCCCGGTCCCACCGCCCCCGGGCGGCCGCCGTTCTTCGCCCTCACCGTGTTCGCGCGCGGACTGCTGGACCGATTGTTCACCCGCGCCTACCTGCCCGACGGCGACCTCTGCGCCGACCCGCTGCTGGCGGGTCTGGGTGCCGATCGTCGCGCCACCCTGCTGTGCGTCCCCGAAAGCGATTGCCGGGATTACCGTTTCGACATCCACCTGCAGGGTCCGCTCGAGACCGTCTTCCTGGCGTACCGAGACGGTGGGCGATGACCAACCTGTTGTGGCCCGGCGACCACCGCGCCCGAGACCACATGACGGATCGGGCCCTGCTGGAATCGATGGCCGCGGTGGAAGCCGCCTGGCTGGACGCCCTCGTCGCCGAACGCCTGGCCCCGCCCGAGTGCGCGGGGGCGGACCTGCCAATGCTGTTGACCGCCAACGATTGCGAATCCGTGGGGGTTGCCGCCGAGGACGGCGGCAACCCCGTCATCGGGCTCGTCGGCCTGCTGCGGCAGCGTGCCGCGCCGAAAGTCGCGCCGTGGATCCATCGCGGTCTCACCAGCCAGGACGTCCTGGACACCGCCCTGATGCTCGGCGTGCGCGAGGCCGTGGGGGAGCTCGCCGCACAGCTCAGAGGTCAGGTCTCGACGCTGTCCGAACTCGCCACCCTGCACCGCTTGACGCCCATGGTCGCGCGCACCCTGACCCAGCACGCGGCGCCCACCACGTTCGGGGCGAAGGCGGCCGGCTGGCTGAACGGCGTCGTCGATGCCTTCGAGGCGCTGTCCACATTGGTCATCCCCATCCAGATCGGCGGGGCCGCAGGCACATTGGCCGCCAGCACCGAGCTGGCAGCGCTGCTCACCGGCTCCGCCGACCCCGCCGCGGTGTCCGCAAGCCTGGCGCGCAGCACCGCAACGGCTTTGGGATTGGCCATCCGAATGCCGTGGCACACGGCGCGGGCGCCGGTCACCGCGGCCGCCGATGCCTTCGTCGGCTGCACCGACTCCTGGGGGCGGATCGCCTCGGACGTCGTCACCCTGGCCCGCCCAGAAATCGGCGAACTGACCGAATCCGGCGGCGAGAACCGCGGGGGCTCCTCGTCGATGCCGCACAAGCGAAATCCCGTGCTGTCCATCCTGATCCGACGGACCGCCCTGTCCGCACCGCCGCTGGCGTCGACCCTGCACACCGCGGCGGCGCTGGCCAACGACGAGCGACCGGACGGCGCCTGGCACGCCGAATGGGACACGCTGCGCACGTTGGCCCGGCGGGCCGTCGCCGCCGGCTCCCAATGCGGCGAGTTGCTGGCCGGACTGGCCGTGCACGCCGACCGGATGTCCGAAAACCTCGACCACGCAGACGTTTTCGGGGAGCAAGAGGCGATCGCCGAACTGGCGGGGAAACCACCGTCGCCCGCTTATTTCGGCGCCGTGGACCGGCTGATCGACGAGAGCCTGGACCGGGCCCGGCGGGCGCTCGGTCAGCGCTGATAGATGCTGGCCAGCCAGATGTGCAGCAGCGTGTCGACCGCCCGGTCCTCGGGCATCGCCTCGTCCTCGGCGGTGAACGTCGCGGCCATCACCCGCTCACTCAACATGTTGAGGGCGAGCGAGAGCTGCTCGGCCGGGACGGTGTCGGGGGCGGCGCCCCGGCCGCGCTCGGCCTTGATGGCGGCCGTGGTCAGCGAGATCCACCTCTGCATGAGCGTGGACCACAACTGCCGGACCTCGGGGTTGGTGGCCTTCGCCGAGGCGCCCGCCACGGCGACCGCCGGGTGAGAGCCCGATACCTCGAAGAACGCCTCGATGCGCGCCCGCCACAGCTCCGCGGGATCACCGGACGAGATTCCCCCGAGCGACCGGAGGGCCGCCTGCGCCTTTCCGTTCATCTGGTCCAGCAGCGACAGCAACACCGCGTTCTTCGATCGGAAATAGAAGTAGAAGGTGGGACGCGAAATCCCGGCGCCTTTTGCTAGGTCGTCCACGGAGAAATCGGCGAGCGGCCGTTCCTGCAGCAGCCGCTCCGCGGTGGCCAGTATCGCCTGTTCGCGGTCGTCACCTGAGTGCGGCGACGACCGGCGGCCCCGCGAGGCATGCAGGTACTTGGTCTGTGTCGGGAGGTTGGACACGCCCGCTACTGTTGGGCACCCCGATATACGCGAACGAAACTGTTGATTAAGCCCAGCAATAATGTCGATTAAGTTCGACGTTTTCTTCGCGGGCGTCCGCGCATTTGCTGGCCCTTTCATCGCCGTGGGGGGCCCAAGGCCGGGCCGACGAACTGCCCCGCGATTCGGGACTTCCGCCCCTACTGCCGCCCCGGCGCGCGATGGTCGCATCGGGTGATGACGAAGAACGACGACGCCACCAAGGCGTGCCGCATCGACGTGCTGGTCGAAGAGCGCGACGAGAAGACCCGGGCCAAGGCGCGACTGTCCTGGCAAGGCAAGACGTTGGTCGGCGTCGGCCTGGCGCGACTCGACCCGGCCGACGAGCCCGTGGCCACGATCGGCGACGAGCTCGCGATCGCCCGCGCGCTCTCCGACCTGGCGAACCAGCTGTTCGCCGCGACATCGACCGACATCCAAGCCAGCACGCACGAGCCCGTCACGGGCCTGCATCACTGACCGGGAGACACCATGAGACAACGACCCGATCTCCCGGCTGCCCTCGACGTCCAGGTGACGACGCGCGGTCAGCTGCCCGGGGCCGACGAGTACGCGCGGACGAAGATCGGCGAGCTCGGCCACCTGACCCACGAACCGGTGCTGTACGCCCACGTCAAGTTGAGCGAGCACGGTGACCCCGCGGTGGCCCGCCGGGTGATCGCCCAGGCCAACCTCGATGTCAACGGCCGGCCGGTGCGCGCGCAGGTCGAAGGCGTCACCGCGCGGGAAGCGATCGACCGACTCGAGGCGCGGCTGCGCCGCCAGCTCGAGCGCGCCGCCGAACACTGGGAAGCCAAGCGCGGTGGCATGCCACGGGGCGGCTCGCACGAATGGCGGCACGAGACCGAGCCGACGCACCGACCGAAGTACTTCCCGCGGCCGGACAGCGAACGCCGAATCATGCGGCACAAGTCCTACAGCCTGCCCGCCTGCACGGTGGAGGAGGCCGCGCTGGAGATGGAGCAGCTCGACTACGACTTCCACCTGTTCACGGAGAAGGCCACGCGGCAGGACAGCGTGCTATACCGCGAGGGTCCGGCCGAATACCGCCTGGCACAGATCAATCCGGTGACCGTGGACGATTTGGCGCCGTTCCGGTTGCCGCTGACCATCAGCCCCCAGCCGGCCCCGCGCCTGGATATCGATCAGGCCATCGAGCGGATGGGGTTGCTCGGCCTGCCGTTCCTGTTCTTCGTTGACACCGCCCGCGACCGTGGCAACGTGCTGTATCACCGCTACGACGGACACTACGGGCTCATCACACCGGCGACGTGAAACACCAAGAGACCAACTGAATCCGCGGCGGTCCCGGCATCCCCCCGTCCGGGACCGCCGCCCCAAACTTCGCTCTCCCGGCAAGGCGAACAGGCCGGTATTGGGGCGTCAGGATTCGTAGAGAGCCTGCAGACGGTCGGCGAATTTGTCGATGACCACTTTGCGCTTCAGCTTCATGCTCGGCGTCAGATCGCCGGATTCGACGGTGAATTCGCGATCGGCGATCGTGAACTTCTTGATCTGTTCCCAGCGATTGAGTTCGGTGTTCAACGCGTCGATGTAGCCGGCGATCAGCTGCTGCGTCTTGTCGTCGCGCGCGATGTCGGCGAAAGACTTGCCCGCCAGGCCGTTCTTGTTGGCCCAGTCGGTGATCGCCTCGCTGTCGAGACTGACCAGCGCGACACAGTACGGCTTGCCCTCGCCGTAGACCACGATCTCGCTCACGTACGGGCAGCAGCCCTTGAAGCGCGCGTCGATCGCGGACGGCGCGACGTATTTGCCTTGCGAGGTCTTGAACATGTCCTTCTTGCGGTCGGTGATCCGCAGGAATCCGTCGTCATCCAATTCGCCGATGTCGCCGGTGTGGAACCACCCGTCCCCGTCGAGCGCCTCGGCGGTGGCGTCCGGTAGGTCGTGGTAGGCGGTCATCAGACCCGGACCCCTGAGCAGGATCTCGCCGTCGTCGGCGATCTTCACATCGGTGGCGGGGAACGGCCAGCCGACCGTCCCGAACCGATACGCGTTGGGGCGGTTGATGAATGATGCGGCAGCGGTCTCGGTCAGCCCGTAGCCCTCCAGCACGATGATGCCGACGGCGTCGAACCACTGCGCGACGTCGCGGTCCAGCGCGGCGGCCGCGGAAACGAAGAACCGCAAGCGCCCACCGAACCGTTCGCGGATGGTGGTGAACACCAGCCGGTCGGCGAGCCTGTAGGCCAGTGACGACGCCAGCGAAGGCTTCCTCCCGGACTGTCGCGCCTCCGACACCTTCTTGCCGACCCCGATCGCCCAATCGAAAATGATCTTCCTGAGCCTGCCGCGTTCGGCGGCCATGTCCTGAATGCGGGCATGCGCCTTCTCGAAGATGCGCGGAGCCGCGCCCATGATGGTCGGTCGCAGGGCCGCGAGATTGTCGATGATCCGCTCCACGCGGCCGTCGATGGCGGTGGGGAAGCCGATCTGCAAGGGCAGCGCCAGCATCACCTTGCCGAACGCGTGCGCCAGCGGCAGCCACAGGAAGTTCAGGTCGTCGGGGCCGAGGATGCCCAGCGAATCGATGGCCGCGGCGGTGTACGTCCATGCCCCGTGCGTCAGTCGCACGCCCTTGGGCCGACCTGTGGTGCCGGAGGTGTAGATGAGGCTGGCCAGGTGGTCGGGACCGACGGCCGCGATCCTGTCGTTGACGGCATCGGGCGTGTCCGCGAGCAGTTGCTTGCCCAATAGGTCGAGGTCGGCGAGGGAGATCACCCAGTCGCCGTCGCCGTTGCCGTCGATCATGACGACCTTGCGGACGTCGGGCAGTTCGGCCCGATGCTCGATCAGCTTGTCGAGCTGGCTCTGGTTCTCGGCGACCACCACCCGGCTCCCGGAATTGGCGACGATGTAGGCGACATCTGTGGCGTTCGTCGTGGGGTAGACGGTGGTGGTCGCGGCGCCCGCGCACATGATCGCGAAGTCGGCGAGGACCCACTCGTAGCGCGTCGCGGAGGCGAGCGCGACCCGGTCCTCCGGTGCGATTCCCAACGCGATCAGCCCGGCGGCCAGGTTGTTGACCCGTTCGCCGACCTGCTGCCAGGTCACGCTGGCCCAGGTGTGGTCCTGCGGATAGCGGAAGGCCTCCGCGTCGGGGGTCGCCGCGACGCGGTTGACAAACATCTGTGCCACCGACGGTGCGCGGTTCTCGATCTTGCGGAAGTCGGGCCTCTCCATCGAGGCCAGTGGTGCATTCATAGCGCGAATCCATTGCTGCCGGAACGGATACCGATGACGTGGTGCACCGGTATAACGTCGATCCTGCGGAGCGTGGCGGCTATGCGGTAGTGACGAAAGTCACGTGGGGGGCGGCAAACGTCCCCGCCGCGCTACATCCGATCCGACCGGTCAGTCGGCCAGGGCGATCTCGATGGACAGGCACTCACCGAGGGCGTGCGCCGCGGACCAGTCTTCCCCTCGAACCGCGCGCTCGAGGTCGTCAACCAGCGGGCTGTGCGCACCGAGCTCCTCCAACCAAGCGGACACGGTGGCGGGTATCTGGTGGGCGGGCACTCGGGCAACATGTCCCTCGTGGAGGCGATCGGTCAGCTGATAGATACGGGCCGCCGGCCGGCGCTGTGGCCAATGCTGCCGCCACTTCGCTGTATTCATGTTCCCCTCCCCGTTCGCCTTCTCGATCCATCCGACCAGCCTCGAGGGCCCGGCCGTAGAGGCCAAGAGCACGTTCACCGAAAGGCTTTGGTCTCGGTTCCGATCTGCCGAAGTCCCAGTCCGACAGGGTCTTTTGTCACAGCGGTCACCTACTTCCTTCTCCGGCGATGGCGGTGCGGCTCGCGTACCGTACATCGGGGAGGACGCATCGCCACGTTACCCGTTCCGGGACCGCAAAATTACGAAATTGGCGAGATGACCGCTTTAGCAATGGATTCGCAATCGGGGTGTGATTCGGGCGGGAGATCCGAGCTGACAGGTGGACCGATGTGAGGGCTGTCCGCGCCGAAGAACTCGCGGCGCTGCCCGTGTTCGCCGATATCCCGGCCGAGGACCTCAAGGCGTTGGCCCACCTTCTCGAGCCCCTGCACGCGGTAGCCGGCGAGGTCCTGATGCGGCAGGGGGAACGGGCGGAGTCTTTCGCGATCATCGCGTCCGGCCGCATCGGGGTGCGGCACGTCGGATCAAAGGGCCGTGTCACGCTCACCGAGCTGTCCTCCGCGACGATCGTCGGGGAGATCGCGTTGCTGCGGCACGCCACCAGGACCGCAACGGTGACGGCGGTCCAGGACGTGCGCGGGTACATCGGATACGGCGCCGCCTTCGACCGCATGCTGGCGATGCCGGTCATCGCCGACCGCATGCTGCGCACCGCGCGGCAGCGGCTGGCCGCATACGTCGTCCCGATCCCGGTGACGATCAAGGACGGCGCGGTGCTCTCGCTGCGTCCGGTGCTGCCCGGCGACGCCGAGCGGTTCAAGAGCAGCGGCTCGTTCTCCCGGGAGACGCTGTACCGGCGGTACCAGGGCGGCGCTCCCACCGATGCGCGCCTGACCTATCTCTTCGAGGTCGACTACGTCGACCACTTCGTTTGGGTGGTCACCGACGGCGCCGCAGGCCCGGTCGTGGCGGACGCCCGCTTCGTCCGGGATCAGGACGACCCCGCCTCGGCGGAGGTCGCGCTCACCGTGGCGGACGGCTACCAGGGGCGGGGGATAGGCACGCTGCTCCTCGGCGCACTCGCGGTCGCGGCGCGCGTCGACGGCATCAAGCGCTTCCACGCCCGCGTGCTGTCCGACAATCCGCCCGCGCGCGCGTTGGGGGACAAGGTGAACGCGCATTGGGCGCACGAGGAGCCGGGCGTGGTCACCACGACGGGGGAGATCCCGCGATATCGGGATCTACCCCTCGATCGCGTTGTCTATCAACAGATCCGGCAAGTGGCCCGCCAGGTGATCCATGCGTTCGACTAGGGCGGCCTGCCGGGGCGGGTTGTCTACTCGCCGTGCTTGCTCACGGCGTGGCCGGCGCTGCGGACCACGCTGCGGAAGAACTCCATGCGGGCGGTGACCAACTCGTCGGCCAGGTCCAGGGCGGCGTCGACGACGGTCTTGCGGCGCGACTGCTCGGGGAGCACGGGGCTGATCTGGTCGACGAATTTGCGGACCGCATCGATGGCTTGCTTGCGGCCGGTTTCGACGGATTCCAGCACGTCATCGGACAGTTCGGCCCAGCGCGGTTCGGTCTTTTGCGGTGCCTCGGTCATGATCGGACTCCTAGGGAGCGTCTGAGGTGCTTGTGGCGGCTCCGACGTTACGACCGCCCGGCGAGCGGCGCGAGTGACGAAAGACCCTTCGCGCCTGGTCATAGGGCCCGGGCCGGTTCCGCAACGTCGGCTTGTCGGGCAAGGACTTTCGCGGGGGCGACCGGGCCGTAAGTCCCTAACCCGCCGATTTCAGCGCCTGCTAGTTTGCCACCATGGCCGTACCGACCGACGACGACGGCGTTTCCCGACGCTCGGGGGGCGCGTTGCCGTTGAGCCCACCCGCCGGTGTCGGCTTGAGCAGCGCCGTCAAGCCGTTCACGAGCACCGGTCGCTACCTGGCCGAGTCGTGGCGCGATTACCTCGGCCAAGCGCCCGACGAGCTTCCGATCGCGCGACCCACCCTGGCCCTGGCGGCGCAGGCGTTTCGCGACGAAGTCGTCCTGATGGGCCTCAAGGCGCGACGCCCGGTCAGCCGCCCCGAGGAGTTCGCGCGGATCACGGACGAGGTCGTCGCCGGGCTGACGTTCTACGGCGAGCGCGGATGGCTCGACCATCCGAAGAGATTCTTCGGTGCACCCCCGCCGCTTTCGGACCTCACGGTGCACGAGGTCAAGAAGGGCAGGCGATCCTTCTACCGCATGTCTTTTGACAGCGGGTACCGGCCGCGGCCGGGGGAGCCCGGCGCGGATCGGTGGATGAGCTACACCGCGAACAACCGCGAGTACGCCCTGTTGCTACGCCATCCGCAACCGCGGCCGTGGCTGGTCTGTATACACGGCACGGAAATGGGCAGGGCCGCATTGGATCTCGCGCTGTTCCGGGCCTGGCGGTTACACGCCGAACTCGGACTGAACGTCGTCATGCCGGTCCTGCCGATGCACGGGCCCCGGGCCCGGGGCCTGCCGAAGGGGGCGGTGTTTCCGGGGGAGGACATCTTCGACGACGTGCACGCGACGGCGCAGGCGGTGTGGGACATCCGGCGGTTGCTGTCCTGGATACGCCGGCAAGAGCCGGAATCCCAGATCGGCTTGAACGGGCTGTCGCTCGGCGGCTACATCACCGCGTTGGTAGCCAGCCTCGAGGCGGGTCTGACCTGCGCGATCCTCGGCGTCCCGGTCGCCGACCTGGTCGGCTTGCTGAGCCGGCACTCCGGGCTGGGCCCCGACGATCCCCGGCGTCAGACCTTCGAACTCGCGGAGCCCATCGGGCGGATGACGTCGCCGCTGTCGCTCGCACCGCTGGTCGGAAAGCCGGGGCGTTTCATCTACGCCGGTGTCGCCGACCAGGTGGTGCACCCGCGCGAGCAGGTGGTCCGCCTCTGGGAGCACTGGGGCAAACCCGAAATCGTCTGGTACCGCGGCGGTCACACCGGATTCTTCCGCGCGCGACCGGTACAGCGGTTCGTCGAGGCGGCGCTGCAACAGTCGGGCCTGCTGAATGGGCCCATGACCGAGCGCGACCGCCCCGCTTAAGTCGCGGAGGCCGAGATGAATCCGCTGGATCCGCTGGACGCGGCGATGATGACCGCGGAGTGGGTGTCCAGCCCGATGCACGTCGGTGCCGTGCTGATCCTGTCGCCGCCCGATGACGCCGGGCCCGACTACGTCGACGACCTGCATCGGAGGACGCTCGCGGGCAACGATCCGATCGATCCCAGGCTGCGCAAGTACCCGCACCGCGGTGTGGACACCGGCGGCATGTGGGTGTGGCGACACATGGATCCCGTTGACGTGAGCCAACATTGCCAGCGTCGCACGGTGTCCGGTGACGGATTCTGGCGGCTGATCGGGGAACTGGACGCCCTGCGGCTGGACTGGACCCGGCCGATGTGGATGTCCTATCTGATCGACGGCCTCGACGACGGCCGCTTCGCCTTCTACATCAAGGTGCACCACACCGTGACCGACGGGGTGGCGGGTTTCCAGATGATCACCGACGCGCTGAGCGCTGATCCCAGCCGCCGCTCGATGCCACCGTTTTACGCCGACTGCCGTCCCGAGCCCGCGCCCCCGTCGTCCGGCGGGCTGGTGTCCCGCCTGGTCGCGCCGCTGCGGTCGCTGACGGGCGCGGCGGCGTCGGGTGCGGGGCTGATCGGCAAGGTGGCCACCGGCGAGATCGCCACCGTGCTCGACGCCCTGGTGGGGCACACCACCGCGTTGCCGCTCGGGGCGCCCTACACGCGGTTCAACGGGCGCCCCGGCCCCGAACGCGCGGTCGCCGCCGGCAGTTGGGCCAAGGAGCGCATCCACGCCGTGCGTCAGGCGGCCGGCGTGACCGGCAACGACGTGCTGACCGCGATGGCGGCCGGGGTGGTGCGGCGGTGGTTGGGCGATCACGGGGAACTGCCCGATCGGCCACTGGTGGCTGCCTGCCCGATCACGGTGCGCGATCACGAGCACGATTCGGCAGATGACCAGCATGGCAACAAGTTTGGTCTTTGGATGTGCCCGTTGGGCACCAACCTGGACGACCCGCTGGCCCGGCTGGATGCGATCCATCGATCGATGTCCGAGGGCAAGCGCTGGGTGGGCAAGCGCGGCGCGGCGGCGTCACTTCTCACCAACGCGGGGAGCATCGCCGCGACGGCGATCGGTCCGCTGCTCCCGTTCACGCCGAAAATCCGCACCGGATACAATCTGCCGATCTCACATGTCCGCGGACCGGCGGCCGAAATGTATTGGAACGGCGCGCGAATCGAGGAGATGTATCCGGTGTCGACGGTCTACGACGGTCACGCACTCAACATCACGACGTGCTTGTACGCCGACCGGGTCGGATTC
>NZ_LZIX01000258.1:0-607 GCF_001666955.1 Mycobacterium sp. E735
CACGGCCGGACGGCGTGTTTGTAGTCGGCTCGGGCATCGACATCCCGCTGATCAAGCCCGCGCTGGAGGCGGCCACCTCGCTGCCCTTGTCGGCGCCCGAGGAGCCCGAAACGGCGCTGGCCCGCGGGGCGGCGCTGGCGTCGGCGAACGCCCCGCTGTTCTCGTCGTCCACCGCGGCGCTGGCTTACGCCCAGGACCCGGGCACCGGCGCGATCAACCCGTTCGCGGTCGCGCCCGGTTACTTCGACACCCCGGGCACCCTGGGCAGGGACGCGCTCGCCTACAGCGCCGTGCCCGACGAGGTCGACGACCTCTACACCGGCGCGCACACCGGCGCCACCGAACTCGTCGACGCGGGATATCCCCAGCGCAGCTCGTTCCGGCTGGTCGGAGGCATCGTGGCGGGCGTCTTCGTCATCGGCGTGGTGGCGTTGGTCGTCTCCCTGGCGATCGCCATCCGGCCCACGGCCAACGTCCGGCCCAGCCCGAACCAGAACGTGGTCGTCGCGCCGACCCGGCCCGCCCCGGCCCCCGCGGCCCCCAAAGCCGAGGCACCGCAGGCGGAGGCTCAGCCGCCGTGGCCGCCCCCGAAGCCCGAGGACAAGGC
>NZ_LZIX01000259.1:0-42694 GCF_001666955.1 Mycobacterium sp. E735
GCCGCGCCGATGGCAGGATGTGGTTGTGGCTAGCGCAGTTCCCCCCGTCAACCGGCGTGGTGTGCTCGCCGGCGGCGTGGCTCTGGCGGCGCTCGGGGTGGTCACCTCCGCCTGCGGCGAATCCCCGCCGAAGCCCCCGGCCGTCGAAGAGCTGCTGGGGCCGTTGGATCAGGCCCGCAAGGACAGCGCGCTGGCCGGTGCCGCCGCAGCGGCCGTCGGCAATCCACCGCAGATCGCCGCCGCGCTGGCGGTGGTGGCGAATCAACGCGCCGCGCATGCCCGCGCGCTGTCGACGGAGATCTCGCGGGCAGCCGGCAAGATCACCAGCTCGTCGACCAGCGAGACGACGAGCCCCAGCCCGAGCGCGGCCGAGCCGCCGGGACCGCCGCCGGCGAGCACACCACGCCGGTTGACGGGGGGAACTGCGCTAGCCACAACCACATCCTGCCATCGGCGCGGCGGCGGTTACGAAGCCAGGCGCGATCGGGTCGTCAGAGGCGATTCCTGGCGTATCGTTGATAGCTGGCTCTCGCGGAACGGCAGCCCTCGCGTTCCGCCAGGACACTGGAGCCGCCCCCAAACCACGGGGCGGCGACACCCTCCAGCTGACCGGACAACTCAAGATGAGGAGCTCGCCGTGACCACCGGGCTACCTTCGCAGACGCAGGTGATCGAGCTACTCGGTGATGAGTTCGCGCGCGCCGGATACGAGATCGAAGACGTGGTCATCGACGCCCGGACGCGCCCCCCGCGGATCATGGTGGTCGCCGACGGTGACGACGCGCTCGACCTGGACACCATCGCGACGCTGTCGCGCTCAGCGTCGACTTTGCTGGACGGCATGGACGGCATCCGGGACCGGTATGTGCTCGAGGTGAGCTCGCCGGGCGTGGACCGCCCGCTGACCAGTGCCAAACACTTCCGCCGCGCCCGTGGCAGGAAGGTCGACGTGGACCTGTCGGACGGTTCGCGGCTGACGGGGCGCGTCGGCGAGACCCACGATCACGCGGTCGCCCTGGTGGTCCGCGAAGGCCGTGACTACCGGGTGCGCGACATTCCGCTCGCCGATATCGCCAAAGCCGTTGTCCAGGTGGAGTTTTCGCCCCCCGCCCAGGCGGAGCTGGACTTGGCGGGCCAGGCCGACAGGAAGGAGCGGCGCTGATGAACATCGACATGGCGGCGCTGCATGCCATCGAGGTGGATCGGGGCATCTCGGTCACCGAGCTACTCGAGACGATCAAGTCGGCGCTGCTCACCGCCTACCGGCACACCGAGGGCCACCAGAACGACGCCCGCATCGAGATCGACCGCAAGACCGGTGTCGTGAAGGTCGTCGCCCGCGAGACCGATGAGGACGGCAACGTCATCAGCGAATGGGACGACACCCCCGAGGGTTTCGGCCGCATCGCGGCGACCACCGCGCGGCAGGTCATGCTGCAGCGGTTCCGGGACGCGGAGAACGAGCGCACCTATGGCGAGTTCTCCACCCGCGAGGGGGAGATCGTCGCGGGCGTCATCCAGCGGGACAGCCGCGCCAACGCCCGCGGTCTGGTGGTGGTGCGGATGGGCACCGAAACCAAGGCCTCCGAGGGCGTGATCCCGGCGGCCGAACAGGTCCCCGGTGAAAGCTACGAACACGGCAACCGGGTGCGGTGCTACGTGATCGGTGTGACCCGCGGCGCCCGTGAGCCGATGATCACGCTGTCGCGGACGCATCCGAACCTGGTGCGCAAGCTGTTCTCCCTGGAGGTTCCCGAGATCGCCGACGGCTTGGTCGAGATCGTCGCGGTCGCGCGCGAGGCCGGCCATCGCTCCAAGATCGCGGTGAAATCCAATGTTCCCGGCCTGAACGCGAAGGGGGCCTGCATCGGCCCGATGGGACAGCGGGTCCGCAACGTGATGAGCGAGCTGTCCGGGGAGAAGATCGACATCATCGACTACGACGACGACCCGTCGCGGTTCGTCGCCAACGCCCTGTCACCGGCCAAGGTGGTCTCCGTGTCGATCATCGACCAGAGCGCGCGGGCCGCCCGCGTGGTGGTGCCCGATTTCCAGCTGTCGCTGGCCATCGGCAAGGAGGGCCAGAACGCGCGGTTGGCCGCCCGCCTCACCGGGTGGCGCATCGACATCCGCGGCGATACGCCGGGTGGTTCCGAGGCGCATTCGCAAGCTCACCCCGAACACGGCGCCACCCATCCGATGGCGCACGAGCGTTAGCGCAGCAACCCCGCCCGCCAGGGCGGCCGCGGGGGAGAGCGCCCAGCACCGTCGGGCGGTTCTGACGATCGGGTAAGTGACGCTAGACTGAGCCGTGATCCAGCGTGAGCCTTCGGTCTCGGCGCACAGGCGTGTGGACGGACCCGTCCGGACGTGTGTCGGGTGCCGGAAGCGAGAGTTGGTCGTCGAACTGCTTCGCGTAGTGGCTGTGTCGCGCGGGAACGGCGAATATGCCGTGATCGTTGACACCAGGAGTAGCCTGCCGGGGCGGGGTGCGTGGCTGCATCCCGTATCGCAGTGCGTGCAACAGGCGATTCGGCGGCGGGCTTTCACCAGAGCGCTGCGCATCGCCGGTCCCCCGGACGTGTCCGCGGTGGTCGAGCACCTAGAGTCTCTAGGCGCGCCCGATCGTCTCGGCACCAACAGAAGAGGCAGCAAAGAACATGAGCACACCGTGAAGTCCCGATGACCATGCGTCATAGCTAAACCCGAGGCGCGGCCCCACGACTGTCGCCTCATAGACAGGAGATGTAGTGGCAGGTAAGGCCCGCGTACACGAGTTGGCTAAGGAACTCGGTGTCACCAGCAAGGAAGTCCTCGCCCGGCTGAATGAACAGGGCGAATTCGTAAAATCCGCATCGTCAACGGTGGAGGCGCCGGTCGCTCGTCGACTGCGCGAATCCTTCGGGGGCGGCAAGGCGGCTCCCCAGAAGACCGCGGCCAAGGCGGCCGCCAAGGCTCCCGTCCGGGGACCGGACAAATCGCTCGATCAGGCACTCGACAAGGCCATCGGCAATGGCGAGGCCGCCGGCGCAGCGACGACGGCCACGGCGCAGGCCGCCCCGGCCGCGCCCACCGAAGCGCCGGCCCGTCCCGGGCCGGTGCCCGGCCGCCCCTCACCGGGACAGCCCGGGCAGCCGAAGCCGCCCGCGCCCGGCCAGCCGGCCGGCCAGCCCGGACCCCAACCCGGCATGACGCCGGGTCCGCGCCCCGGTCCGGCGCCGAAGCCCGGCGTGCGCACCCCGCGCGTCGGCAACAACCCGTTCTCGTCCGCGCAGCCCGTCGACCGGCCGATCCCGCGCCCGGTGCCCCGCCCCGGGGCGCCCCGGCCCGGTGCGCCGCGTCCCGGCGCTTCGCCCGGCAACATGCCGCCCCGTCCCGGCGGCGCCGCCGGTCAGGGCCGCCCGGCCCGGCCCGGCGCGCCGCGGCCCGGCGGTGGGCGCCCCGGCGGCCCCGGCGGTCGTGACGGCGGCGGTGGAAACTACCGCGGCGGTGGTGGAGTTGGGGCCCCGCCCGGGGGTGGCGGCGGTGCGGGAGGTTTTCGAGGCCGTCCCGGTGGCGGCGGTGGCGGCGGCGGCGGCCCCGGTCAGCGCGGCGGCGCGGCCGGCGCGTTCGGCCGTCCCGGGGGTGCGCCCCGACGCGGCCGCAAGTCCAAGCGGGCGAAACGCGCCGAATACGAGAACATGCAGGCGCCGGTCGTCGGCGGCGTGCGGTTGCCGCACGGCAACGGCGAGACGATCCGGCTGGCCCGCGGCGCGTCGCTCTCCGACTTCGCCGACAAGATCAACGCCAACCCGGCCTCGCTGGTGCAGGCGTTGTTCAACCTCGGCGAGATGGTGACGGCCACCCAATCGGTCGGCGACGAGACGCTCGAGCTGCTGGGCAGCGAGATGAACTACGTCGTCCAGGTCGTCAGCCCGGAGGACGAGGACCGCGAGCTGCTGGAGTCGTTCGACCTGACCTACGGCGAGGACGAGGGCGGCGAGGAAGACCTGCAGACCCGGCCGCCGGTGGTGACCGTGATGGGTCACGTCGACCACGGTAAAACGCGGCTGCTGGACACGATCCGGAACGCCAGCGTGCGTGAGGCCGAGGCCGGTGGCATCACCCAGCACATCGGTGCCTACCAGGTCTCGGTCGACCTCGACGGCAACGAGCGGCTGATCACCTTCATCGACACCCCGGGACACGAGGCGTTCACCGCCATGCGTGCCCGCGGCGCGAAGGCCACCGACATCGCCATCCTGGTGGTCGCCGCCGACGACGGCGTGATGCCGCAGACGGTGGAGGCCATCAACCACGCGCAGGCGGCCGACGTGCCGATCGTGGTGGCCGTCAACAAGATCGACAAGGAGGGCGCCGACCCGGCCAAGATCCGGGCACAGCTCACTGAATACGGTTTGGTGGCCGAGGATTTCGGTGGCGACACGATGTTCGTCGACATCTCGGCGAAGGAGGGCACGAACATCGAAGCGCTCGAAGAGGCGGTGCTGCTGACCGCCGACGCGGCCCTGGACCTGCGGGCCAACCCCGACATGGAGGCCCAGGGCGTGGCGATCGAGGCGCACCTGGACCGCGGCCGCGGCCCGGTCGCGACGGTGCTGGTGCAGCGCGGCACGCTGCGCGTCGGCGACTCGGTGGTGGCCGGCGACGCGTACGGTCGGGTTCGCCGCATGGTCGACGAGCACGGCGACGACGTCGAGGAGGCGTTGCCGTCGCGGCCGGTGCAGGTCATCGGCTTCACGTCGGTCCCGGGCGCCGGTGACAACTTCCTGGTCGTCGACGAAGACCGCATCGCTCGCCAGATCGCCGACCGGCGCAGCGCCCGCAGGCGCAACGCGCTGGCGGCGCGGTCCCGCAAGCGCATCAGCCTGGAGGACCTGGACTCGGCGCTGAAGGAAACCAGCCAGCTGAACCTGATCCTCAAGGGCGACAACGCCGGTACGGTCGAGGCGCTCGAGGAGGCCCTGATGGGCATCCAGGTCGACGACGAGGTGGAACTGCGCGTCATCGACCGTGGCGTCGGTGGCATCACCGAAACCAACGTCAACCTGGCGTCGGCGTCGGACGCGGTGATCATCGGGTTCAACGTGCGCGCCGAGGGCAAGGCGACGGAGCTGGCCAACCGCGAGGGTGTGGAGATCCGCTACTACTCGGTGATCTACCAGGCGATCGACGACATCGAGAAGGCCTTGCGCGGCATGCTCAAGCCGATCTACGAGGAGCAGGAGCTGGGTCGCGCCGAGATCCGCGCGATCTTCCGGTCCTCCAAGGTCGGCATCATCGCCGGCTGCATGATCAGCTCCGGGGTGGTGCGGCGCAACGCGAAGGCCCGCTTGTTGCGGGACAACGTCGTGGTCACCGAGAACCTCACGATCAACTCGCTGCGCCGGGAGAAGGACGACGTGACCGAGGTGCGCGAGGGCTTCGAGTGCGGTATGACGCTGGGCTACTCCGACATCAAGGAAGGCGACATCATCGAGTCCTACGAGCTCGTGCAGAAGGAGCGCGCCTGACCGCCACCGCCGACGATGCAGAACGAAGTGATGAGGAGAAGGCGGTGAATTCATAATGGCCGACCCCGCCCGGGCGCGCCGACTGGCCAAACGCATCAACACGATCGTCGCATCGGCGATCGAATTCGAGATCAAGGATCCGGGGCTCGACGGGGTGACCATCGTCGACACGAAGGTCACCGCCGACCTGCACGATGCGACGGTGTTCTACACCGTGATGGGCCGCACCCTGGACGACGAGCCGGACTACGCCGCCGCGGCGGCCGCGCTGGAGCGGGCCAAGGGCGCGCTGCGCACCATGGTGGGGGCGGGCACCGGTGTGCGCTTCACGCCGACCCTGACCTTCAGCCGCGACACCACGTTGGACACCGTGCAGCGGATGGACGAGTTGCTGGCGCGCGCCCGCGCCGCGGACGCGGACCTGGCGCGCGTCCGATCGGGGGCCAAGCCGGCCGGGGATGCCGATCCTTACCGTCCCAGCGGGGCAAGCGACGAGGACACCGGTGACGGCGACCGACGCGAAGACTGAGCTGTCCCGCGCCGCGGGAGCCGGGGCACGCGTCGACGCCCGCGGTGCGGTCGAATTGCTTTCCGCCGCCGAAACCATCGCGGTGGTCGCCCACGTCCACCCCGACGCCGACACCATCGGCGCCGGGCTGGCGCTGGCCTTGGTGCTGGACAAGTGCGGCAAAAGCGTCGAGGTCGGTTTCGCCGAGCCCGCGACGCTGCCCGAGTCGCTGGCCTCGCTGCCCGGCTGTGGATTGCTGGTGGCCGCGGATGCGATGCAGCGCGACGTCGATTTGGTTGTCACCGTTGACGTTCCGAGCGTCAAGCGGCTCGGCGCGCTCAGCGAGCTGGCCGGTCCGGGCCGCGAATCGCTGGTGATCGACCACCACGCCTCCAACGAGCTGTTCGGCACCGCGAATTTCGTTGACGTGTCGGCGGATTCGACCACGATGTTGATCGCCGACATCCTCGACGCGTGGGACAAGCCGATCGACCCGGACGTCGCGCACTGCATCTATGCCGGGCTGACCACCGACACCGGTTCCTTCCGCTGGGCCACCGCCCGCGCCCTTCGGCTGGCGGCCCGGCTGGTGGAGGCGGGCGTGGACAACGCGGCGATCAGCCGGACGCTGATGGACAGCCACCCCTTCGACTGGCTGCCGCTGCTCTCCCGCGTGCTGGGCTCCGCGCACCTGCTGCCCGACGCCGCCGGTGGTCGGGGGCTGGTGTATGCGGTTGTCCGACACCAGGATTGGATCAGTTCGCGTCCCGAGGAAGTCGAGAGCATCGTCGACATCGTGCGCACCACGCAGCAGGCGGAGGTGGCCGCGGTGTTCAAGGAGGTCGACCCGCTGCAGTGGTCGGTGTCGATGCGGGCCAAGGCCGAGGTGGACCTGGCGGCGGTCGCGTCCGCGTTCGGCGGGGGCGGTCACCGGCTGGCCGCCGGCTATTCGACGAGCGGCCCGATCGAGGACGCGGTGGCTTCGCTGCGCAGTGCCCTGGGCTAGGACGCCGTTGGGCTAGAACGCCCAGCTGCCCGCGCGCTGCAGCACGAATCCGTGGTCGCCGCTGGTGGTGTCCAGGCAGGCCACCAGGTTGTCGGCGCCGACGGCGCACGTGACGTTCAGGTACGTCAGCTTCTGGCCCACTCCGAGCAACTTGCCGCCCGGGGGAAGAGCCGCGGGGTTGCCGTCGCATCCGCCGTAGGACATGCGGCTCAATTGGTAGCCCGGCCCCTTGAACTCAGCGGAACCCACCAGGCAGTCGCCCGGGTGCGGGCGCCCGCCGAGGACGGGAACGTCGTCGATCCCGGGCATGTCGCCCTTGCACTTGATGTCCTGTGACGGCTGCGGCGCGGGCGCCGGCCCGCCGTAGAAGTCGCACGCCAGCGAGTACGGGGTGGAGAAACTGATTCGGGGCGGGGTGCCCGGCCCGGAGCTGGCCACGTAGCCGTCCGCCGGGACCGGGGCGAAACCGTCCAGACTGGGAAAGCCCGCCGGTGGCAGCGCGGCCGCGCGCGGCAACGCGGGCCCCGCGAGCGCGAACGCGAGCGCCAGAGCGCCCACCAGGACCCTCACGGTGACGTCGACGACCGTACGCATCAGCTGATCGTATGGGTTGACCTCAGTTCACCCATAAACCAGCGGCGATCAAAACGGACCCGAGGGCCATGACCAGGCCTAATGCCGGCCATTTCCACATCCCGGGGCGTCGGCGAGCACCCGCGACCAGCGCCCCGACGCATGACACCAGCAGTCCCACGGCTATTCCGGCGACGATGACGACCGTCCCGGCGAAGGTGCGGTGGACGAAGTGGGTGACACCGGGGCTGTCGCAGTTATCGCTGCATATCGGCAGCATCAACCACATCGAGGACAACAATGCCAAGGCGAACGCCCCGGCACTGACCACCAGCTGCACGACGAAGAGCAGCACGGTCGCGACGGTGTCCGCGGTCGCTCGTCCGCGCCGCTGAGGCGGCGGGAATTGCGTCATCAGTTCGGCCGCTAACGGACCTGGGCCCGGCCGCGCTGCAGCACCGCCTCGCGGTTGGCGGCGATGTCGTCGCCACTGGTCCGGAACCGGCGGGCCGCCATCGCCTCCTGCCACAAGCCCGCGCTGGTCTGCGCGTCGTCGATCCGGTGATAGGACGCCAGCAGCGCCCGCACCGCGTCCTGGTTGTTGCCGACGATCGACGCCGCCACGGCGCGGGCGGTGCCCGACAGCGCCTCGTGCGGCACCACCTCGGTCACCAGCCCGGCGCGCAGCGCGTCGGCCGCCGACAGGTAGTCCCCGGTCATGCTCATGCGCCGGGCCAGGCCGACGCCCACCTTCTGCGGCAGCCGCACGCTCAGCCCCCAGGTGGGCAGCAGGCCCACGCGGGCGTGGGTGTCGGCGAACCGGGCGTTCTCCGAGGCGATCAGGATGTCGCAGTACAGGGCCAGCTCCAGTCCGCCGGTCACCGCGGCGCCGTTGATCGCACCGATGACCGGCTTGCTCAGCGGTGGCCACCGCGGGGAGATGTCCGGAAGAGCCGAGGAACCCCCCAGCTCCTTGAGGTCCAGGCCCGCGCAGAACACCGGGTCGGTGCCGGTGACGATGATGACGTCGACGTCGTCGTCGGTTTCCGCGTCGGCGAGGGCCCCGAAGAACCGATCCCGCAGCGCGGAGGACAGCGCGTTGCGGGACTGCGGCCGATTGAGGGTCAGGGTGCGCACCCGCTCGTCGGTCTCGATCAGCAGGATGTCATCGGTCATGTGTTCACCGTAGAGGGTGACTCGCGGCGCCTATCGTGGATCCCATGTGCCGGAACATCACCGAGCTGAGGGGCTTGCAGCCCGCGGCCACGCCGCAGGAAATCGCGGCGGCGGCGCGCCAGTACGTCCGCAAGGTCAGCGGCATCACCCACCCGTCGGCGATCAACGCCGAGGCGTTCGAAGCCGCCGTCGCCGAGGTGACCGAGACGACGACGCGGTTGTTGGCGGCGCTGCCCCCGCGACGGCAGCCGCCCAAGACGGTCCCGCCGCTGCGCCGGCCCGAAGTGATCGCCCGCCTCGAGAACGCGCAATGACGCAGACGACCACCACCGGAACCGCGACGCCCGCGCTGAAGGAGTGGAGCGCGGCGGTGCACGCCCTGCTGGACGGGCGGCAGCGGGTGCTGCTGCGCAAGGGCGGCATCGGGGAGAAGCGCTTCGAGCTGGCCGCCGACGAGTTCCTGTTGTTCCCGACGGTCGCGCACAGCCACGCGGAGCGCGTCCGGCCCGAGCATCGCGACCTGCTCGAGGCGGCCGCCGCCGACAGCGCCGAGGATCGCCTGGTGATCCGGGCGGCGGCGAAAGTCGTTGCGGCGGTGCCGGTTAACCAGCCCGAGGGCCTGCCGTCGATCGAGGACCTGCACATCTGGACCGCCGAGTCGGTGCGCGCCGACCGGCTGGACTTCCGCCCGAAGCACAAGCTGGCGGTGCTGGTGGTGTCGGTGCATCCGTTGGCCGAGCCGGTGGACATCACCCGCGCACCCGACTACGGGGGCTGCAAGAGCTGGGTGGAGCTGCCCGTGCGGGCGCCGTTCGGGGCGCCCGTTCATGACGACGCGGCGCTAGCCGAGGTCGCCGCCCGCGTCCGCCGCGCCGTTGGCTGACAGGTCGAGCGGGCCGACGGGCAGCAGCAGCCGGGAGCGGCCGTAGCGCACGGTGTGGGTGGCCGGCCTGGACTGCCGGCCCGTCAGGATCGGCTCGTCGGTGCCCAGGTTGCGCGCGTAACGGGGGAACCAGCTGCCGGCGATCAGCACCCGGATGCGGGAGCCGGCGCGGAAGCGGTGGGCGACGCCGTCGAGCTCGATGCGGAGGGTTTTCTTCGAGTTCTTTGCGTTCTTGGCGGCGGCGTCCAGCCGCCGGTAGCCGTCGCTGACGTTCTTCGATCGGCCCTTGAAGTCGACCTCGCTCACCCGGACGAACAGGTCGACGTGGGGGTTGTCCGCGCCGTGCGCCAGCTCGACCACCGGGCTCCCGTAGACGCAGAGGTCGTGGGTGAGGGTGAGGCTGGTGAAGGCCAGCACGTCGTCGCGCGCGGCGAGCCGGCTGTCGTCGCGGTAGCCGCCGTTCGGCGAGAGCAACGGTCCGCCCGTGGTAGGGGTGGGGTCGGCGGGGTCGTAGCGGAAGGTCGCCGGTGCCAGCCGCGTCAGGTCCGTCGGCGCGGTCTCGCCGAGGTGGCCGCCCGGCCGCAGGTACAGCGCGCGTTCGGTGGTGGCCGGCGGCCAGTCGGGCACGTTGCGCCAGCCCTGCCCGGTGACGCAGACCCGCACCCGGCTGGGCCGGTCCGCGGGCGCGCCGCCCAGGTGGGTGTCCAGCCAGTCCAGCGACTCCCGCATGCAGGTGCTCAATCCGGTGGTGAGCACCTGGGCGTGCGTCCACGGGCCCATGGTGAGCGCGACGTCGAGGCCCCGGCCGCGCAGGTGCGCGTACTGCTGCAGCGTCTGCCTGACGAAGATGTCCTGCCAGCCGCCGATCAGCAGCACGGGCACCTCGGCCCGGTCCAGCGCGGCGCCGCAGCGCAGCGCGTCCCAGAACGGGTCGCCCGGATCGGTGTGCTCCACCCACGACTCGAACCACGGCGCGCCCGCGCCGAGCAGCGCGCGAGCCGTCTCGCCGACCGGCAGCCCGAGGGCCGCCTGTGCCACCTTGCCGCGGTTCTGCAGCTGGCGCAGCGCGGAACGCGCCCGGATCGGGTCCTCCTGGTGGGCCACCATGTCGCTCCAGCCCAGGAAGTCGTTGATGGCGAACGAGCCTGTGCCCCAGACGGATTCGTTGAAATCGTGCGGCCCCACCGTGATGACGGCCGCGGCCAGCTCCGGTGGGGGATCGGTCAGTAGCGCCCACTGGGTGAACCCGAGGTAGGACAGGCCGACGGTGGCGAAGCTGCCGGTGAACCAGGGCTGCTCGCGCAGCCAGGCCACGGTGTCGGCGCCGTCGGCGGCCTCGTTGGCCATCGGCTCGAATGCCCCGCCCGACCCGAACGTGCCGCGCACGCTCTGCAACACGACGTGGTAGCCGCGGCTTGCGTACAGCGCCCCGAACAGCAGCGAGAACGGCAACGCGCGCCCGTAAGGGCCCCGGGCCAGCACGGTGCCGGCGGCCGACGCGGTGGCCGGCGCGTAGTGATCGGCCACCAGGTCGACCCCGTCGCGCATGGGCACCCGCACGCGTTCGACGGTGTAGTCCATCGTCGCGGGCCGCAGCCCCAGCAGCCGGCCGGCGGCCTTGGCGCCGACGTGCCGCAGGGTGTGCAGGGCGGGCTGGGCTGGTCGCGTGGAGGTGATACTCACGGTGCCCAGGTTAAGGCCCGCCGGTCCCTAGAACTTGTAGTAAGGCGCCAGGTCGTTGGCGCGCTGCAGATTGGTGGACATGCAGTCCACCTCGGGATTGGAGTAGACCGTCGAGTAGTACAGCGCCTGCTGCAGCACGCCGTAGCTGGTCTTGAACACGGTCATGCAGGAGTAATACCAGTAGCTGTTGTGGTACGTCGGCTTGAGCACCCAGTACTGCGCGGCGCGGTGGCCCGCGATCGTCGTCTCGACGGCGTCGGGCGGCAGCGTCTCCTCGTAGGTGCGCCAGATGATCGGCTCGACGGCCACCTGGTAGTTACCCGCGTCGAAGTGGCAGCGCAGGCCGTCTTCGTGTTCGGGCGGTGTGAATCCCAGCCCGAGCCGCTGGATCACGTCGAACGGGATGTCCTCGCACGCGTCGAAGGGGCGCGGGTCGGTGGTCGCCACGATCGGGCTCTTCATCGTGGTCTCCATCGGCGCCGCGGTCGAGCGCAGCTCGACGCGCCCACCGCCCTCGGGCCCCGGCGCGGCCCCCAGCCATCCCGCGGTGCCTGCTACGGCCGCTGCGACCAGGGCGCCCACCGCCCCGATCAGACGCACCTTGGCGAACACGACACCCCCTGACGGCTCGGCGCTCCTTTGCCGGGAGTGTACAAGTCGCGTCGGTGAGGCCACAGGGAAACAAGAACACGTTCTAATGCCGCGGGCAAGGGCCGGTCCTGGCCGGCCCGCGACCGCGGGTCATTAGGCTGGTTAATCGTGGCTGGTCAAAATGCGGGGCACGAATCGCCCAACGGGGGACAACCGACGCTGTGGGCCGTCTCCGACCTGCACACCGGGCACCTCGGCAACAAGCCCGTCACCGAATCCCTGCACCCGTCCTCGCCGGACGATTGGCTGATCGTCGCCGGCGACGTCGCCGAACGCACCGACGAGATCCGCTGGGCGCTTGACCTGCTGCGCCGCCGATTCGCGAAGGTGATCTGGGTGCCCGGCAATCACGAGCTGTGGACCACCACCCGCGACCCGGTGCAGATCTTCGGCAAGTCCCGCTATGACTACCTGGTCAACATGTGCGACGAGATGGGCGTCGTCACCCCCGAACATCCCTTCCCGGTGTGGACCGAGCGCGGCGGCCCCGCCACGATCGTGCCGATGTTCCTGCTCTACGACTACAGCTTCTTGCCCGAGGGTGCGACGAGCAAAGCGGAGGGCCTGACCATCGCGCGGGAGCGCAACGTCGTCGCCACCGACGAATTCCTGCTCTCGCCGGAGCCGTACCCGACCCGGGAGGCCTGGTGCCGGGAGCGGCTCGCCGCCACTCGGGCCCGCCTCGAGCAACTCGACTGGATGACGCCGACGGTTCTGGTGAACCATTTCCCGATGGTGCGCGAACCCTGCGACGCGCTGTTCTATCCCGAGTTCTCGCTGTGGTGCGGAACCACCAAGACCGCCGACTGGCACACGCGATACAACGCCGTCTGTTCGGTCTACGGCCACCTGCACATCCCGCGGACCACCTGGTACGACGACGTGCGCTTCGAGGAGGTGTCGGTGGGCTACCCGCGGGAATGGCGGCGCCGCAAGCCGCACAGCTGGTTGCGCCAGGTGCTGCCCGACCCGCAGTACGCGCCGGGCTACCTCAACGACTTTGGCGGCCATTTCGAGATCACCCCCGAGATGCGGCAGCAGGCCGCGCAGTTCCGGGAACGGTTGCGGCAGCGGCAGTCCCGATGACCGAGCAGTTGCTGGTCTCCTCGGTACTGCCCGACGCGCGCGAGCTGGCCTACTCCGAGCTGTATTCCGACCCGCCCGATCTGGCCCCGCTGCCCGAGGAGGAGCCGCTGATCGCCAAGTCGGTCGCCAAGCGGCGCAACGAGTTCATCACCGTCAGGCACTGCGCCCGCGTGGCGATGGGCGAACTCGGCCTGCCGCCGGTGCCGATCCTCAAGGGCGACAAGGGCGAACCGTGCTGGCCCGACGGCGTGGTGGGCAGCCTCACCCACTGCACCGGCTACCGCGGCGCGGTCGTGGGCCGCACCGAGGCGGTGCGCTCGCTGGGCATCGACGCCGAACCGCACGACGTGTTGCCCGACGGCGTGCTGAACGCGATCAGCCTGCCCGAGGAGCGCCACGAGATGGCGGCGCTGCCCGCGGGCCTGCACTGGGACCGAATCCTGTTCTGCGCCAAGGAGGCAACGTACAAGGCCTGGTTTCCATTGACCGAGCGCTGGCTGGGTTTCGAGGACGCCCACATCGTGTTCGACCTCGACCCGCCCGACGGCGGGACGACCGGGGTGTTCGTGTCCAAGATCCTGATCGACGGGCAGGCGCTCGACGGGCCACCGCTGACCGCGCTGCGGGGCCGGTGGTCGGTGGAGCGGGGACTGGTGCTGACCGCCATCGTGCTATGACGTCGAGCCCTGCCGGCCCTGGGTTGGTCATCGTCGACAAACCGGCCGGGATGACCAGTCACGACGTGGTGGGGCGCTGCCGTCGCATCTTCGCCACCCGCAGGGTGGGGCACGCCGGGACGCTGGACCCGATGGCCACCGGCGTGCTGGTGATCGGCGTGGACCGCGCCACCAAGATCCTCGGCCTGCTGACGGCCGCTTCCAAGTCGTACGCCGCCACCATCCGGCTCGGGCAGACCACGTCCACCGAGGACGCCGAAGGGGAAGTGCTGCACAGCGTTTCGGCCGCGCACCTGACGCGCGGGGAGATCGACACCGCGGTCGCCGGCCTACGCGGTGAGATCGACCAGGTGCCGTCGGCGGTGAGCGCCATCAAGGTGGACGGCCGCCGCGCCTACCGGCTGGTTCGCGAGGGCCAGGCCGTCGAACTCGCGGCCCGGCCGGTCCGCATCGACCGCTTCGAGGTGTGCGACGTTCGCTCCGATGGTCCCTTCGTCGACGTCGACGTGGAAGTCGACTGCTCGTCGGGCACCTACGTTCGCGCCCTGGCCCGCGACGTCGGCGCCGCACTCGGCGTGGGCGGACATCTGACGGCCCTGCGGCGCACCCGCGTGGGCCGCTTCACGCTGGAGCAGGCCCGTTCGCTCGAAGACCTGGCCGAGCGGCCCGCCCTGTCCTTGACCCTGGACGAGGCGTGCCTGCTGGTCTTTCCGCGGCGCGAGCTGACCGCCGAGGAGGCCGAGGCCGCGGCCAACGGGCGAGGCCTCTCGCCGGCGGGCATCGACGGCGTCTACGCCGCCTGCGACGCCGGCGGCCGGGTGATCGCGCTGCTGCGCGACGAGGGCTCGCGGACCAAGTCGGTGGTGGTGATCCGCCCGGCGACGCTGTAGCGAAGGGTCCCCATCGAGCGCCCGGTGGGGTTAAGTTGCACACTGGGGGCCTGAGCCGCTGGAAAGGGACAAAGATGTCTAACAAGGTGTACGTCGTCGGCGTCGGCATGACGAAGTTCGAGAAGCCGGGCCGCCGCGAAGGCTGGGACTACCCCGACATGGCGCGCGAGTCGGGCACCAACGCGCTCACCGACGCGGGCGTCGACTACCGCGAGGTGCAGCAGGGCTACGTCGGCTACGTCGCCGGCGATTCGACGTCCGGGCAGCGCGCCCTCTACGAACTGGGCATGACGGGAATTCCGATCGTCAACGTCAACAACAACTGCTCGACCGGCTCCACCGCGCTCTTCCTGGCGGCCCAGGCCATCCGCGGCGGGATCGTCGACTGCGCCATCGCGCTCGGCTTCGAGAAGATGCAGCCCGGTTCGCTGAGCGGCGGAGCCCAGGACCGCGAATCGCCGATGGGCAAGCACGTCAAGGCGATGGCCGAGATCGACGAGTTCGCCATGCCCGTCGCGCCCTGGATGTTCGGCGCCGCGGGCCGCGAGCACATGCGCCAATACGGCACCACCGCAGAGCATTTCGCGAAAATCGGCTACAAGAACCACAAGCACTCGGTCAATAACCCGTTCGCGCAGTTCCAGGAGTCCTACACGCTCGACGACATCCTGGCGGCGCGGATGATCTCCGACCCGCTGACCAAGTTGCAGTGCTCGCCCACCTCAGACGGTTCCGGCGCGGCGATCCTGGCCTCGGAGAGCTTCGTCGACAGCCGTGGGCTGGCGGGCCAGGCCGTGGAGATCGTCGGTCAGGCGATGACGACCGACTTCGAGTCGACCTTCGACGGAAGTGCCAAGAACCTGATCGGCTACGACATGAATGTCCAAGCGGCCCAACAGGTTTACCACCAGTCCGGGTTGGGGCCCGAGGACTTCCAGGTGATCGAGCTGCACGACTGCTTCTCGGCCAACGAATTGCTGCTATACGAGGCGCTGGGGCTGTGCGGCCCGGGTGAGGCGCCCAAGCTGATCGACAACGGCGACACCACCTACGGCGGGCGGTGGGTGGTCAACCCCTCGGGCGGCCTGATCTCGAAGGGTCACCCGCTTGGCGCCACCGGGCTGGCGCAATGCGCCGAGCTGACCTGGCAGCTGCGCGGCACCGCGGACAAGCGTCAGGTCGAGAACGTCAGCGCCGCACTGCAACACAACATCGGTCTGGGCGGCGCGGCCGTCGTGACCGCCTACCAGCGCGCCGAGCGCTGACGGGCGGCTAGCTCGAATGGCGGCGACCCGCGGCGCCCGGCTTCGCCGCGCTTGCGATCGCCGCTAGCTCGAATGGCGGCGACCCGCGGCGCCCGGCTTTGCCGCGCTTGCGATCGCCGCTAGCCGACCACCCAGATCGCCCGCGCGGCCGGGCTGCCCAGGTCGACCGTCGTCTCGGCGCCATCGCCCGAGTCGATCGCCACCGAGATCATGCCGGCGAATTCCCGACGGGTCAGGACCCGCAGCCGGGAGTCGAGGTTGATGCCGACGTCGGCGAAATAGCGCAGCATCTGCGGGTCGGCGTCGGAGATGCGGGCGACCGTTCCGGCGTCGCCGTCGTCGCACGCCCAGAGCTGACGCGCCGGCGGGGTGGGCACCTGCCCGTCCGAGGCCGGGATGGGGTCGCCGTGCGGGTCGCGCTGCGGGAACCCCAGCTTGGCGTCGATGCGGGCGACCAGCCGGTCCGACACCGCATGCTCGAGCACTTCGGCCTCGTCGTGCACCTCGTCCCAGCCGTAGCCGAGCTCGTTGACCAGGAAGGTCTCCAGCAGCCGATGCCGGCGCACCATGGCCAGCGCCGCGCGCCTGCCGGCCTCGGTCAGCGAAACCGCGCCGTATTTCTCGTGGTCGACCAGGCCCTGTTCGGCCAGTTTGCGGATCGACTCCGAGGCGGTGCTGGCCGACACCCCGATCTTCTCGGCCAGCATCTTGGTGCTGACCTTTTCCACCGACCATTCCTGCGCGTTCCAGATGGCCTTCAGATAGTCCTGGCCGACCGCGGTGAGACCGCCACGCTCTTCGTCAGCCTTCACACCGAGAGAGTTTAGGCAACCCACGCCTGATCGTGTGCTCCTCGACACCGTCGCGCATGCGGATCTCCCGGCGGGGGGCCGCGCGCCGTAGGCTTGCGGTCGTGCAGCGGTGGCGCGGCCAAGACGAGATTCCCACGGACTGGGGCAGGTGTGTGCTCACCATCGGTGTTTTCGATGGGGTGCACCGGGGCCACGCCGAGCTGATCGCGCATGCGGTGAAGGCCGGCCGCGCCCGCAACGTCCCGACGGTGCTGATGACCTTCGACCCGCACCCGATGGAAGTGGTCTACCCGGGCAGCCATCCGGCGCAGCTGACGACGCTGACGCGACGCGCCGAGCTGGTCGAGGAGATGGGCATCGACGTCTTCCTCGTGATGCCGTTCACCAGCGATTTCATGAAGCTGACCCCGGAGCGCTACGTCCACGAGCTGCTGGTGGAGCACCTGCATGTGGTGGAGGTCGTGGTGGGGGAGAACTTCACCTTCGGCAAGAAGGCGGCCGGCAACGTCGAGACGCTGCGGCGCGCGGGGGACCGGTTCGGGTTCGCGGTGGAGGCGATGTCCCTACTTTCGGAGCACCACAGCAACGAGACGGTGACGTTCTCGTCCACCTACATCCGGTCCTGCGTCGACGCCGGTGACGTGGTGGCGGCCATGGAGGCGTTGGGCCGTCCGCACCGGGTCGAGGGTGTGGTCGTCCGGGGCGAGGGGCGCGGCATGGAGCTGGGGTTCCCGACCGCCAACGTGGCGCCGCCGATGTATTCGGCGATCCCGGCCGACGGCGTGTACGCCGCCTGGTTCACCCTGCTCGGCCACGGGCCGGTGACCGGCACCGTCGTGCCGGGCGAGCGCTACCAGGCCGCGGTGTCGGTCGGCACCAACCCGACCTTCTCCGGGCGCACCCGCACCGTCGAGGCCTTCGTCCTGGACACCACCGCCGACCTCTACGGTCAGTACGTGGCGTTGGACTTCGTCGCGCGCATCCGCGGGCAGCACAAGTTCGACTCGGTGAAGGACCTCATCGACGCGATGGGCAAAGACACCGAACGGGCCCGCACCACCCTGTCGGCCCAGGACTGATCCGCGGAAGCGTCAGGAGGCGATCAGGTCGTCGATCTGGTTGATGGCCGACGACGCACCCTCCACGACGCCCATGTCCAGCACCTGTCGAAGCGCCTCGGCGGAGGAGTAGGCGCTCACGTAGGTCGCGCGGGTGCCGCCGTCGTGCTCGGCGAACGTGTACACGTTCCTCGAGACCGGCAGGTCGGGGTTCGGGTTGAAGTCCGCGTCGGCGAAGCCGTCGAGGAACGAGAAGCTCGTCGGCTCATCGACGGCCGTGATCTCCCAGTACCCGGCGTACTTCTCCCCGTCGGGGCCGGTCATGAAGTACGTCGTGCGGCTGCCGGGCGTGAGGCTGTGGTCGACGATGGTCGCCGGGTGGGACGGCGGCCCCCACACCCTCTCCAGCTGACGAGGGTCGGCGTAGACCTGCCAGATTCGGGCCGGCGGAGCGGCGAAGTCCGCGGTGATGGTCAGCGTCAGGTTCTCGGGGTCGTGCCGGACGTCGGTCACGGGCATGGTTCAGTCCTCCTGGGTTGGGTCGGATGCGATGAGGTCGTCGACGCGTGCGATGCGATCGCGCCAGAGGAGCTCCAATTCGGTGAGCATGGCGGCCACCGACCGCACGGCCGTCACGTCGCCGCTGGCCAGCTGCTCGCGACCGCTTCGTCGTTTGGTGATCAGTCCGGCCTTTTCCAGCACGACGACATGCTTTTGCACCGCCGCGAAGCTCATGTCGTACTTGAGTGCCAGCGCGGAAACCGAGTGTTCCCCGGCCAGCGTTCGGCGCATGATGTCGCGCCGGGTTCGGTCGGCGAGCGCGTGGAACAGGGCGTCCACCCGGTCCTCCTGGTCTACGGTCACCCGTCCAACCTACAACCAAATGGTTGTAGATTGTCAAGAGCGCGGCGCTGGCCTGCGATTTCTGCGCACGTCACCGCCGCTGATAGACTCGCCAGCCGATACGGCGTGTGCTGCAGTCCGCGGCGGCCACGCACCAGAGTTTTCGCGGCACCGATTGATGGAGATATTTTCGTGGCGCTGACCGCCGAGCAAAAAAAGGAAATCCTGGGCACCTACGGCCTGCACGACACCGACACCGGTTCCCCGGAGGCGCAGGTCGCGCTGCTGACCAAGCGGATCGCCGACCTGACCGAGCACCTGAAGGTGCACAAGCACGACCACCACTCGCGGCGGGGCCTGTTGCTGCTGGTCGGGCGCCGGCGCCGGCTGCTCAAGTACGTCGCCCAGATCGACGTCGAGCGGTACCGCTCGCTGGTCGAGCGCCTGGGCCTGCGCCGCTGACCCGGGTCTACTGAGCGCTACGCCCGCCCGTGTAGAGTGGGAGCGTTCTGGGCCGGTTCGGCCCGAACGAACGGTGCGGCCACGCAGATCCGCGTGTGCCGTTCCAGCGTGTCATGACGGGAGCAGCCCAGTCTGTATCGGGCGGTCTTCGGTAGTGGCAGCCGGGCTCCCCGGATCTGGGGCAGGTCGGCCGCTTCGATCGATGGCCGTAGCCGCATCCAGACTTTTTCCTCTCGTAGGAAGCTCTCGGGTTCAAGCGTGACGACGCGAAAAAGCTGAATACCCAGAGAGGCCGTACGGACACCCATGTCTGTCGCTGAAATTGAAGAAGGCGTGTTCGAGTCAACCGCCGTTATCGACAACGGGAGCTTCGGCACCCGCACCATCCGTTTCGAGACCGGCCGGCTCGCCCAGCAGGCCGCCGGCGCCGTCGTCGCCTACCTCGACGACGAGAACATGCTGTTGTCGGCGACCACCGCCAGCAAGAGCCCCAAGGAGCACTTCGACTTCTTCCCGCTGACCGTGGACGTCGAGGAGCGGATGTATGCCGCCGGCCGCATCCCCGGTTCGTTCTTCCGTCGCGAGGGCCGGCCCTCGACCGACGCGATCCTGACCTGCCGGCTCATCGACCGGCCGCTGCGCCCGTCCTTCGTCTCCGGGCTGCGCAACGAGATCCAGGTCGTGGTCACGATCCTGAGCCTGGACCCCAACGACCTCTACGACGTCGTGGCGATCAACGCCGCGTCGGCGTCCACCCAGCTGGCCGGGCTGCCGTTCTCCGGCCCCGTCGGGGGCGTGCGGGTGGCGCTCATCGACGGCACCTGGGTCGCCTTCCCGACCGTCGAGCAGCTCGAGCGGGCCGTGTTCGACATGGTGGTCGCCGGCCGCATCGTCGGCGACGGTGACGCTAAAGACGTGGCGATCATGATGGTCGAGGCGGAGGCCACCGAGAAGGTCATCGAGCTCGTCGAGGGCGGCGCGCAGGCGCCGACCGAGACCGTGGTGGCCGAAGGCCTGGAGGCGGCCAAGCCGTTCATCGCGGCGCTGTGCACCGCGCAAGAGGAGCTGGCCCAAGCGGCCGCCAAGCCCACCGGCGAGTACCCCGTGTTCCCCGACTACGGCGACGACGTCTACTACTCGGTGGCCTCGGTGGCCACCGACGAGCTGGCCAAGGCGCTGACCATCGGCGGCAAGGCCGAGCGCGATCAGCGCACCGACGAGATCAAGGCCGAGGTGCAGCAGCGCCTCGCCGAGACCTATGAGGGCCGGGAGAAGGAGGTCAGCGCGGCGTTCCGCTCGCTGACCAAGAAGCTGGTCCGCCAGCGCATCCTGACCGACCACTTCCGCATCGACGGCCGCGGCATCACCGACATCCGCGCGCTGTCGGCCGAGGTCGCCGTGGTGCCGCGGGCGCACGGCAGCGCGTTGTTCGAGCGCGGCGAGACGCAGATCCTGGGCGTGACCACGCTGGACATGGTGAAGATGGCCCAGCAGATCGACTCGCTGGGGCCGGAGACCTCGAAGCGCTACATGCACCACTACAACTTCCCGCCGTTCTCCACCGGTGAGACCGGCCGTGTCGGTTCGCCCAAGCGGCGCGAGATCGGGCACGGCGCCCTGGCCGAGCGGGCCCTGATCCCGGTGCTACCGAGCGTCGAGGAATTCCCGTACGCCATCCGGCAGGTGTCCGAAGCGCTGGGGTCCAACGGCTCGACGTCGATGGGATCCGTGTGCGCCTCCACACTGGCGTTGCTCAACGCCGGCGTGCCGCTCAAGGCGCCGGTCGCCGGCATCGCCATGGGCCTGGTCTCCGACGACGTCGAGGTGGACGGCAAGACCGAGCGCCGCTTCGTCACCCTGACCGACATCCTGGGCGCCGAGGACGCGTTCGGCGACATGGACTTCAAGTGCGCCGGCACCAAGGACTACGTCACCGCGCTGCAGCTGGACACCAAGCTCGACGGCATCCCGTCGCAGGTGCTCGCGGGCGCTCTGGCGCAGGCCAAGGACGCGCGCCTGACGATTCTCGAGGTGATGGCCGAGGCGATCGACGGGCCCGACGAGATGAGCCCCTACGCGCCGCGGGTCACCACGATCAAGGTCCCGGTGGACAAGATCGGTGAGGTGATCGGGCCCAAGGGCAAGGTCATCAACGCCATCACCGAGGAGACCGGCGCGCAGATCTCCATCGAGGACGACGGCACCGTGTTCGTGGGCGCCACCGACGGGCCCTCGGCGCAGGCCGCGATCGACCGGATCAACGCGATCGCCAACCCGCAGCTGCCGACCGTCGGCGAGCGGTTCCTCGGAACCGTCGTCAAGACAACCGATTTCGGTGCCTTCGTGTCGCTGCTTCCCGGGCGCGACGGGCTGGTGCACATCTCCAAGCTCGGCAAGGGCAAGCGCATCGCGAAGGTCGAGGACGTCGTGAACGTCGGAGACAAGTTGCGGGTCGAGATCGCCGACATCGACAAGCGCGGCAAGATCTCTCTGGTCCTGGTGGAGGAAGACAGCTCGGCCCCGGCCGACGCCCCGGCGGCCGCACCTGCCGATGCCGCGACCGCGAGCAGCTGACCGCGCCGCGGCCCTGCGCCGCGGCAAGCACACCTTAGAGGTCGAACCCTCGACCGCGCTGCGCCGCAGCACGCTTCCGGGTGGTCTGCGCGTCGTCACCGAGTACCTCCCGGCGGTGCGTTCGGCCTCCGTCGGGGTCTGGGTCGGCGTGGGATCGCGGGACGAGGGTGCCACCGTGGCGGGAGCGGCGCACTTCCTCGAGCACCTGCTGTTCAAATCGACGCCCACCCGCAGCGCCGTGGACATCGCGCAGGCGATGGACGCCGTCGGCGGGGAGCTGAACGCGTTCACCGCCAAGGAGCACACCTGCTACTACGCGCACGTGCTGGACAGCGACCTGGAACTGGCGGTCGACCTGGTCGCCGACGTGGTGCTCAACGGTCGCTGCGCCGCCGAGGACGTCGAGCTGGAACGTGACGTGGTGCTCGAGGAGATCGCCATGCGCGACGACGACCCCGAGGACGCGCTGGGCGACATGTTCCTGGGCGCGATGTTCGGTGACCATCCGGTGGGCCGGCCGGTGATCGGCACCGCGCGCTCCGTGTCGTCGATGACCCGGGCCCAGCTGCACTCCTTTCACGTCCGGCGCTACACGCCGGAGCGCATGGTGGTCGCGGTGGCCGGCAACGTCGACCACGACGAGGTGGTCGCGCTGGTGCGCGAGCACTTCGGGCCGCACCTGGTCCGCGGGCGCCGGCCGATAGCCCCGCGCAAGGGCGCCGGGCGGGTGACCGGACGGCCCGGCCTGATGCTGGGCAACCGGGACGCCGAGCAGACGCACGTGTCGCTGGGCGTGCGCACCCCCGGGCGTGGCTGGCGGCACCGCTGGGCGCTGTCCGTGCTGCACAGCGCGCTGGGCGGCGGCCTGAGTTCCCGCCTGTTCCAAGAGGTTCGGGAGTTGCGGGGGCTGGCTTATTCGGTCTATTCCACGGTCGACATCTTCGCCGACAGCGGCGCGCTTTCCGTCTACGCCGCCTGCCAGCCCGAGCGGTTCGCCGAGGTGATGCAGGTGACCAACGAGGTCCTCGAGTCGGTGGCCCGCGACGGCATCACCGAAGCGGAGTGCCGCATCGCCAAGGGGTCGCTGCGGGGCGGGCTCGTCCTCGGTCTGGAGGATTCCAGTTCCCGGATGAGCCGGCTGGGCCGCAACGAACTGAACTACGGCGAGCACCGCAGCATCGAGCACACCCTGCGGCAGATCGACCAAGTGACCGTCGAGGAGGTCAACGCGGTGGCCCACCGGCTGCTGAGCCAGCCGTACGGCGCCGCGGTCCTGGGCCCGTATGCCTCCAAACGGTCACTGCCCCAACAACTTCGGGCGATGGTATCTTAACCCGCATGTTCGCCTCCTCACTCGCGCCGTGCCGGCGCTCGCCGTCAGCGAATTAGCCCCGTGGTACTGGGCTTTTGGGACATCATGGTGCCCATCGTGGGCGCGCCGATGGCCGGCGGACCGGGCACGCCCGAGCTGGCCGCGGCGGTGTCCAACGCGGGTGGGCTCGGGTTCGTCCCCGGTGGTCACCGCAGCGCGGACCGGTTCGCCGAGGACATCGCCGCCGCGCGCGCGGCGACCACCGGTCCGCTGGGCGTCAACCTGTTCGTGCCCCAACCAAGCGTCGCCGACTGGATGGCGCTGGACTACTACGCCGAAGAACTCGAGGAGATCGCCGACTACTACCAAGTCGAGGTCGGCCACCCGCACTACGGCGACGACGACGACTGGGAGCGCAAGCTCGAGGTGGTGGCCGACGTGCGGCCCGAGCTGGTGTCCTTCACCTTCGGGGTGCCGCCGCCCGACGTCATCCGGCGGCTCGGGGCGCTCGGCCTGCTGGTGATGGTCACGGTGACCTCGCCGTACGAGGCCGGCGTGGCCGTCGCCGCCGGTGCGGACAGCCTGATCGTCCAGGGCCCGGACGCGGGCGGGCACCGGGGCACCTTCGCGCCCGACATGGAGCCCGGCAACGAATCGCTGCACCACCTGATCGACCGCATCCGCCACGCCCATGACGTCCCGATCATCGCGGCGGGCGGCCTGGGCAACGCCCGGGACGTCGCCGCGGTGCTGCACCGCGGCGCGGTGGCCGTGCAGGTGGGCACCGCGCTGCTGCTCAGCGACGAGGCGGGCACCAGCACCGCGCACCGCACCGCTCTGAAAAACCCGGTTTTCGGCACGACGGTGGTCACCCGCGCCTTCTCGGGCCGCTACGCGCGGGGCCTGGAGAACAACTTCACCCGCCTGCTCGACAACGTGGCGCCGCTGGGCTACCCGGAGGTGAACCAGATGACCTCCCCGATCCGGGAGGCCGCGGCCGCCATGGAGGACCCGAACGGTATACCGCTGTGGGCCGGAACGTCGTTCAAGGAGGCCCAGCCCGGGCCGGCGGCCGACATCATCGCCAGCCTGGTGGAGTCCGACTAGGCCAGCAGGCTCGCCGGATCGGTGAACGGCAGACCGAGGTCGGCGGCCACCCGCTCGGACAACAGCGCCCCGCCGTGCGTCGAAAGGCCTTTACCCAGAGCGGGATCCGACCGGCAAGCCGCCTGCCAGCCGCGGTCGGCCAGCGCCAGCACGTACGGCATCGTCGCGTTGGTCAGCGCCACGGTTGACGTCTTGGGTACCGCGCTGGGCATGTTCGCCACGCAGTAGAACTGGGTTTCGTGCACGGCGAACGTCGGGTCATCGTGGGTGGTCGGCCGGGAATCGGCGAAGCAGCCGCCCTGATCGATCGAGATGTCGACCAGCACGGCACCCGGTTTCATCTGCGCCACAAGTGAATTCGAGATCAGCTTGGGCGCCTTGCCGCCGGGTAGCAGGACCGCCCCGATCAACAGGTCCGCGCGCGTGACGGTGCCCTCCAGCTCGTAGGCGGACGAGTAGCGCGTGCGGACCTGTCCGCCGAACTCCGCGTCCAGGAGCCGGAGCTTGCCGATGTTGACGTCGAGCACCGTCACGCTCGCGCCCATGCCGTTGGCGACCCGGGCGGCGTTGTAGCCGGCCGTACCGGCGCCGATCACCACCACGTCCGCGGGTTTGACGCCCGGGACCCCGCCCATCAGCACCCCGCGCCCGCCGTGGGAGCGCATCAGATGGTAGGCGCCGGCCTGCGCCGAGAGTCGGCCGGCGACCTCACTCATCGGAGCCAGCAGCGGGAGGGCGCCATCGGAGGTCTGCACGGTCTCATAGGCGATCGATGTTGTGCCGGAAGACAATAGCGCCTCGGTGCAGTCGCGGGAGGCGGCCAGGTGCAGGTAGGTGAACAGCACCTGCCGCGCGCGCAGCAGCCCGTATTCGGACGCGATCGGTTCCTTCACCTTGAGCAGCAGATCGGCTTCGGCCCACACCTGTTCGGCCGAGCCGGCCAACTGGGCGCCCGCGGCCTTGAACTCCTCGTCGGGGATCGACGATCCCTCCCCGGCGCCCGCCTGGACGAGCACCTCGTGGCCGCGGCGGCTCAGTTCGGCGACGCCGGCGGGCGTGATCGCCACCCGGAATTCGTTGGCCTTGGTCTCGGTCGGTACGCCGACTCGCATGAATTACCCCTTGCTTTGGTTCGCCCTCAAGTGTGGAGAAAGTTCGGATGCGCCGCAATCGACGTGGAGCGGTCCGCACCGTGGCTATGATCGGCGCATGACTGACCCCTGCGTGACGGAAACCGTGCAGGTCAACGCCCGCCCGGACGTCGTGTACCGGCTCATCACCGACCTGCCCACCCTGGCCTCGTTCGCCGAGGAAGCCGAGGCGATGGAATGGCGCAAGGGGAACGCGGCGCGCCCCGGGGCGGTGTTCACCGGGCACAACGCGAGCGCCAAACGGCGCTGGAGCACCAAGTGCACGGTCACCGACGCGGAACCGGGCCGGCTGTTCGCGTTCGACGTGCGGCACTCCATGCTGCCGATCGCGCGCTGGCAGTACGACATCGAGGCGGCCGACGGTGGTTGCCGGGTCACCGAGAGCACCTGGGACCGCAGACCCGGCTGGTTCCGCACGATCGCGGGTAAGGCCACCGGTGTTCCAGATCGCGTGGCCGCCAACGCCGAACACATCCGGCTCACCCTGCAGCGCCTCAAGCAGCGCGCCGAGTCGGAAGAGCCGTGACCCCGCGACGCGAGCCCTCCGTAGCCGTTGTCGGAGCGGGTATGTCGGGGCTGTGCGTCGCAATCGCGTTGCTGCGCAGCGGCATAACCGATGTCACGATCTACGAGAAGGCCGACGAGGTCGGTGGCACCTGGCGGGAGAACACCTACCCCGGCCTGGTCTGCGACATCCCGTCGCGGGTCTACCAGTACACGTTCGCCCAGAACCCGAACTGGTCGCACCTGTTCTCGCCCGGCGGCGAGATCCAGGCCTACCTCCGCGATGTCGCCGACCGGTTCGGACTGCGCGATCGCATCCGGTTCGGCACCGAAATCTCCCACGCCCGCTTCGAGGACGGCCGGTGGCGGTTGCGCGCGGCCGCCGGCGAGGAGTCGACCGTCGACTTCTTGATCTGCGCCACCGGTGTACTGCATCACCCGCGCCTGCCGTCGATCCCCGGCCTGGACGACTTCGGCGGGCGCGCCTTTCACTCCGCGCGCTGGGATCACGCCGTCGACGTGCGCGGCCGCCGGATCGCGATCGTGGGCAACGGCTCGACCGGGGTTCAGCTGGTCTGCGGCCTGGCCGGTGTCGCGGACCGCGTCATGCTCTTCCAGCGCACCGCGCAGTGGGTGCTTCGCCTTCCCAACCCCCGCTACAGCCGGCTCACCAGCATCACCCACAACCGGTTCGGCTGGCTAGACCGGCTGGCCTACCGGTGCTACAGCTTCGGCTACGACACCTTCGCCGCCGGGCTCACCAAGCCGGGACTGCGCCGAAAGATCATGGGGGCGCTGTGCCGCGCCAGCCTGCG
The DNA here is from genome assembly GCF_001666955.1 of Mycobacterium sp. E735. Taxonomy (NCBI): domain Bacteria; kingdom Bacillati; phylum Actinomycetota; class Actinomycetes; order Mycobacteriales; family Mycobacteriaceae; genus Mycobacterium; species Mycobacterium sp. E735. The sequence continues at coordinate 26,550 of NZ_LZIX01000259.1, forward strand.
CGAGGTCCGCGACCCCGAGCTGCGCAGGGCCCTGACCCCGGACTACACGCCGATGTGCAAACGGCTGGTCATGTCCAACGGCTTCTACCGCGCGATGCAGCGCGACGACGTCGAACTGGTCACCTCCTCGATCGACCACGTGGAACGGCGCGGCATCGTGACCGAAGACGGTGTCCTGCACGAGGCGGACGTCATCGTGCTGGCCACCGGGTTCGACACCCACGCGTTCTTCCGGCCGATGCAGGTGACCGGCCGCGACGGTATCGCCGTCGACGACGTGTGGCGCGACGGTCCGCGGGCCTACCGGACGGTGGCGCTGCCGGGCTTCCCCAACTTCTTCATGATGCTCGGGCCGCACAGCCCGGTCGGCAACCTCGCGCTGACCACCGTCGCCGAATCGCAGGCCGACCACATACTGCGGTGGATTCAGCGTTGGCGCCGTGGCGAATTCGACACGGTGGAGCCCACCTGGCCGGCGACCGAGAGCTTCAACGCCAGGCTGCGTGCCGCGATGCCGGACACGGTGTGGACCACCGGTTGCGACAGCTGGTATCTCAACAAGGACGGGGTGCCCGAGGTGTGGCCCTTCACGCCCGGGGAGCATCGCGCCATGCTGGCCAGCACCGATCTCGGCGAGTACGACTTGCGACGACACGTCACCGCCGGCTGAGCCGATAGCCTAGATGGGCGACCTTGACCCCGGGCAGCGGCTCCCAGTCCAGGGTGCGTCCGTCGGCGTGAAAGCCGTTGCTTTCGTAGAACTTTCGCCCCTGCGTGTTGCGCTCGGCGCACCACAGGACGAGGTCGCCCGAGCGGCTTTCGCGCAGCGCCGTGGCGAGCAAGCGGGTGCCGACACCGTGGCCCTGGGATTCCGCCGCGATGTACAGGGAGTCCAGTTCCACCTGTTCGGGGTTCGCGGGATCGGGGCCGAAGATGGTCATACCGATTGTCGCCGAACCGGATTCGGCGACCCACATGCTCCAGTTGCGGCGTTGCAGGATGCGCGGATAGGCGAGGATGGCCCAGCGCCGGGGCGATCCGAGCACGTCGAGCGTGGAGTCGGGCAGTATGCCGGCCCAGGATTGCCGCCAGACCGGATAGTGCATCTCGGCGACCGGGGCGAAGTCACTCGGTCCGGCTCGGCGGATCGTGACGCCGCCGGCGGTCACGGCCTGGACTGCTCCAGGTAGGCCGCCAGCGCATTGGTCAGGCCGCGGCGCGCCATGTCCAGGTCGGCGTACGAGCCGAGCTGGCGCTCGGAGACCAGCCCGCGCATCGCGCCGGGGATCAGGGCGGCGACCTCGCGCACCCGATCCGGGTCGACGTCCAGGCCGGCGAACGCGTTCTGGCAGGTTTCCAGCCAGCTCTTGCCCCAGGAGAACAGCTCGGCGGCGGTGCGCGGGAACAACCGCTCGAGCTCGCCGGGGTCACGGGGGAGGGCCGCCCGCAGGTTCTCGATCGCGCGCGAGTCCGCCGACGCCAGCCCGTTGTACAGGGTGTCGATGATGGCGCCGACCCGCTCGCGCAGGGGCGCGTCGGTTGAAATCGGCGTCGACAGAGTCGAGAAGGTCGCGGCGCGCCGCTCGGCGGTGCGGTGCAGCACCGCGGCCCAGAACCCGTCCGTGTCGCCGAACTGGTATTGCACGGCACCCCAGGTGGCGCCGATCTCCTTGGCGATCCGATTGGCCGACACCGAGCCCGGGTCACCGGAGGCCAACGACTTCAGCGCGGCCTCGAGCATGCTCTCGCGCGTGGCGTTGCCCCGCCGGTTCGGGCGCCGGTTCGCGGTTCCCGCCCCGCTGACCTGCCGAGTCATTTGCAGAGCCTATCGCGCACAACGGCGGAATTTTCATAGAGGGTACTTTGATTTGTCTGCGGCCCGGCCTATCATTCGTTTCAAGGAGGGATCCCGCATGGCTAAGCCGCCGTTGTCGATGGAACCAACCGGCTGGTTCCAGGTCGCCTGGTCCGACGAGATCGGTGTCGGCGACGTGCACAAGATGAAGTACTTCGGCCAGGAAATGGTCGCCTGGCGGGCCGAGTCCGGGCAGCTCACCGTGATGAACGCCTACTGCGAACACCTCGGCGCGCATTTGGGGTACGGCGGCACGGTCGTCGGCGAGATCTTGCAGTGCCCGTTCCACGGGTGGCAGTGGAGCCGGGAGGGCCGCAACGTCTGCATCCCCTACCAGGATCGGCCCAACCGCGGCAGGCGCATCCGCACCTATCCCGTGGTGGAACGTAACTCGTCGGTCTACATCTGGCACGACGTCGAGCGCCGCGAGCCGTACTTCGACGCCCCCGACGTGTTCGGCGCGTTCCACGACGACAGCAGCGCCGACGACTACTACCCCCAGCAGCGGTTGTACCGGCCGGGCCTGGAGCTGCACCCGCAGTATGTGCTGGAAAACGGCGTCGACTTCGCGCATTTCAAGTTCGTGCACAACACGCCCATCGTGCCGGTGTTCACCCGCCACGACTTCGACGAGCCGGTCTCCTTCGTCGACTTCACCATCACGTTCGAGGGTGACGACGGGCAGAAGATCGAGGACGTCAACAGCGGTGTCGAGGCCATCAACGGCGGCCTGGGCATCGCGGTCACCAAGAGCTGGGGGATGATCGACAACCGCACCATCTCCGCGGTCACCCCGGTCGACGAGTGCACCTCCGACGTCCGGTTCATGGTCTACATCGGCCGCACCCCCGGCAAGGACCCGGAACGGGCCGAGCGCAAGGCGGCCGAGTTCGGCCGCGAGGTGATCCGGCAGTTCGAGCAGGACATCGAGATCTGGCGGCACCAGCGCTACTCCGACCCGCCTGCGCTGGCCACCGACGAGTACGAGGGCTTCACCGCAATCCGCGCGTGGGCCAAGCAGTTCTATCCCGAGGCATTCGCACTACAGGAAGGCTCCACGCAATGAGTAGCTCACCGATTCGCGTCTTCCAGGTGGGAAGCGGAAACGTCGGTTCGGAGATGATCAAGCGAATCGCCACCTATCCCGGCCTCGAACTCGTTGGCGTGCATTGCTATTCGCCGGAGAAGGTCGGCAAGGACACGGGCGAGTTCGCCGGCGCGGCGCCCAACGGGGTGAAGTTCACCGGCTCCATCGACGAGATCATCGCCGCCAAGCCGGACGTGCTGACGTTTCACGGCGTGTTCCCCGACGAGGACCTGTATGTGAATGTGCTCGAGGCGGGCATCGACATCGTCACCACCGCCGACTGGATCACCGGCTGGCACCGTGACAAGAACCACCCGCACCCGTCGGGCAAGCCGGTGAGCCAACTGCTGGCCGAGGCCTGCGAAAAGGGCGGGGCGACGTTCTACGGGACGGGAATGAACCCGGGCCTCAACCAGATACTCGGCGTGGTGTGTTCGGCCGACGTCGCCGATATCGAGAACGTCACCACGATCGAATCCGTCGACGTGTCATGCCACCACTCCAAGGACACCTGGATCGAGGTGGGCTACGGCCAGCCGGTCGACGATCCGGAGATCCCGTCGAAGCTGGAGAAGTACACCCGGGTCTTCGCAGACAGCGTGCTGATGATGGCCGACTGCTTCGACCTGCCGCTGGACGAGGTGAAGTTCAGCTACGAGCTGGGCGCCTGCATCAAGGACGTGGACCTGGGCTGGTACACGCTGCCCAAGGGCTCGCTGGGCGGCAACTACATCAAGTACCAGGGCATGGTGGACGGGGTGCCCCGGGTGGAGACGCACCTCGAGTGGCAGATGACGCCGCACACCGATCCGAGCTGGAACATCAAGGGCTGTTACATCACTCAGATCCAGGGCGACCCGTGCATCTACAACAAGCACATGATCTTCCCCAAGCCCGGCGTGGATCTTTCGAACCCGGACAACTTTGCCTCCATCGGCATGACCGTCACCGGGATGCCCGCGCTGGCGGCCATCAAATCGGTCGTGGCGGCCCCGCCGGGGCTCATCACCAGCGCCGACCTGCCGCTGCGCGGGTTCGCGGGGCGGTTCAAGAGGTGAGCGCGCGGGGGTCAAGGGTCTTCGGCGCGTTCGGGGTGGTGGTAGTCGTTCGTGCGCTGCCCGCGGTCTTGCTCCGGCGGCGGTAGCCACTCGGTCCGGCCGTCGGGCAGCTTCCTTGTCCGCCAACCCTTTTCGATCAGCCTGTGATGCGGCGTGCAGGCGAAGGTGAGTGTGTCGGCGTCGGTCAGCCCGCCTGCGGCCCACTCGTCGAGATGGTGCACCTCGCACCAATAACCCGGCGCGTCGCAGCCGGGATGCGTGCAGCCGCGGTCCTTCGCGTACAGGACGATGCGCTGATCCGGCGTGGCGATTCGCCGCGACCGGCCGAGATACAGCGGGCGGCGCGAGTGTTCGTCGAACACGGCCAGATAGTGGTAGGCGTGGCGCGCCATCCGGATCACGTCGCGCATCGGCAGCACCGTTCCACCGCCCGTCACCGCGCGCCCGGTGCCGGACGTCAGCTCCTGCAGCGTGGTGGAGACGATGACCGTGACAGGTAAACCGTTGTGCGCACCCAGTTGCGGGTTGCCCAGCTGACCGCGTACCAGGGCGTTGATCGCGTCATGCTGACGCTGCGCGTGGCTGCGCGTGTCGCCGCTCGCGGACTCGTCGTTGGGTTCTCCGTCGAGACAAGGCTTTTCGTCGTCTGGATTGCACATGCCGGGGGCGGCGAAGCGCGCGAGCCAGGCGTCGAGGTTGGCCCGCAATTCCGGGGAAGCGACCAGCTTCCCGATGCTCATCCCGTCGGACCGCTGCCCGGCCCAGGTGAAGCCGCGCTGCCGGGCGCGGTCGATGTCGGAGAAGTTCCCGTCGGGATTGATCCGCAGCGCGCACCGGTGCGCGACCTTTTCCAGCTGGTCGGGCCGCAACTGCACCGCCTGGCGGGCCAGGAATCGCTCGGCGGCGTCGACCGTCACGGCGGGTACGGCGTCGGGCAGGTCGCGAAAGAAGGTCTGGATCACGCGCAGGTGCTGCGCGTCGAGCGCTCCGCCGCGCCAGGCCTCGGCGGTGGCGGGCAACTCCGGCGGCAATGGCTGGCCGGTGAGGGTCAGGCGCGGCGTGAGCTGCCTGGCGTCTCGAATCCGCCGGCATGCCTCGCTGTAGCTGATCCGCAGCCAGTCGCCGATGACCTTGTGGACCGGCCCACCCAGGTCCCCGGCATCCTCTGGCGCCAGGCCCGCGATCAGGTCGTGACTCGTCGCAACCTGCTGGCGGCGCGCGGTCTCCATCCGCTCCAGCACCCGCAGCCGGACGGCGGGGCTCAGCGCCCGCAAGTTGAGCGCGCGCACCGACGCGCCGGCCGCGTCCAGCGCGTCGAGCGCCGCGGCCACCTCCTGCGGCACGTCGATCGAACTCATGTTCGAACAATAGGGCGCCCAATCCGGCCCGCGCCACCGCGAACGCGCCGGTTGTGGATAAACACCCGACTGTGGATGAATCGGCCCGGTCTAGGGTGAAGCTCATGCGGGTAGGCGTCTTGGGGGCTAAGGGCAAGGTCGGGTCGGCGATGGTGCGGGGAGTGCAGGCCGCCGAGGATCTCACCCTGTCCGCGGAGGTCGACGCCGGAGATCCGCTCAGCACGTTCACCGACTCCGGCACCGAGGTCGTCATCGACTTCACCCACCCCGACGTGGTGATCGGCAATCTGGAGTTCCTGATCGCCAACGGAATTCACGCCGTCGTCGGCACCACCGGATTCACCGCCGAGCGGCTGGAGCAGGTCGAAAGCTGGCTGGCCAAGAGTCCGAACACGAGCGTCCTCATCGCGCCCAACTTCGCGATCGGCGCCGTGCTGTCAATGCATTTCGCCAAGCAGGCGGCGCGCTTCTTCGATTCGGTGGAGGTGATCGAGCTGCACCACCCGCACAAGGCCGATGCCCCGTCGGGCACCGCCGCCCGCACCGCGAAGCTGATCGCCGAAGCGCGAAAAGGACTGCCGCCCAACCCCGATGCCACCAGCACCGGCCTGCCCGGCGCCCGCGGAGCCGACGTCGACGGCATCCCGGTGCACTCGGTGCGGCTGGCCGGATTGGTCGCCCACCAGGAGATCCTGTTCGGCACCGAGGGGGAGACGCTCACCATCCGCCACGACAGCCTGGACCGCACCTCGTTCGTGCCGGGCGTGCTGTTGGCCGTCCGCCGCGTCAGGGAACACCCGGGCCTCACCGTGGGGCTCGAGCCCCTGCTCGACCTGCGGTGAGCCCGCCGTGAACGCCGCCCTGCGCACCCAGTTGCTCATCGCGTTCCTGTGCGTCGCGATGCTGGTGTACTTCGTGATGCTGGGGCGAATGGCCGTCGCAATGATCGCCTCGGGCCGGGCCGCCGCCGTGGGGCTGGGCCTGGCGGTGTTGATCATGCCCCTGATCGGGCTGTGGGCCATGGTGGCGACGCTGCGGTTCGGGTTCGCCCACCAGAAGCTGGCCAATCTCATTGCGGCCGACGGCATGGAGCTCGACACCAGCGCGCTGCCACGGCGGGCGTCGGGCCGCATCGAGCGTGACGCCGCCGACGCCCTGTTCGCCTCCGTACGCACGGAGGTCGAAGACCACCCCGACGACTGGCGGCGCTGGTACCGGCTGGCCCGCGCCTACGACTACGCCGGGGACCGCCGCCGCGCGCGGGAAGCCATGAAGACGGCGCTCGAACTGCAGGGCCGCCAGTGAGTAAGCCAGTGAGCAAGACGCTGCTGATCGTTCACCACACACCGTCCCCGCACTGCCACGAGATGTTCGAGGCCGTGGTCTCAGGGGCCACCGACCCCGAGATCGAGGGCGTCGAGGTCGTGCGGCGACCGGCGCTGACCGTGTCGCCCGCCGAGATGCTGGCGGCCGACGGATATGTGCTGGGCAGCCCCGCCAACCTGGGCTACATGAGCGGTGCGCTCAAGCACGCGTTCGACTGCGCCTACTATCAGCTGCTCGACTCGACGCGCGGGCGCCCGTTCGGCCTGTACCTGCACGGCAACGAGGGCACCGAAGGCGCCGAGCGCGGCGTCATGTCGATCACCACCGGGCTGGGCTGGGCCAAAGCCGCAGAGACCGTGGTGGTTTCGGGCAAGCCGGACAAGGGCGACCTGCAGGCCTGCTGGGAACTCGGCGCGACGGTGGCCGCCCAGCTGATGGAATGAGCCGTCTAGGTGTGGGTCGGGTTGAACGCCTCGGCCGGTTGGGCCAGGGCCAGCGCCGAGCTGGTGCCGATCGGCCCGTGCCGGTCGAAGAGGGTGGCGGCGCCGGTGGCCACCCCTGCTGCGCCGTAATGGCTTTGCGCCGCCAGCCCCAGGAATTCACCGTCGGGCAGACGGCTGGCGGTGACGGTGTAGTCGGCGTTGATGTAGCGCAAGCCGCCTGTGCCCCAATGGGTCAGCGAACTCGTGATGTCACCGACGAAGGCCAGTCGGGTGAAGGGGGTCAGGGGATAGCCCTGCACCATCGGGCGAAAGATCCTGGTCCACGCGAACTTCTGGGAGTGGGACTGTTCCCACTCGCCGGCCGCGATGCCCGGACTGCCCGCGGCGGTGGCCCCGTAGCCCCAGATAAGAAACGGCATGTCGGCCGGGAAATCTCCGGAATCGGCCGGAAGCGGCGGCATGGCCAGGGGAGCCGACCACACCGCGCCGTCGGGATGTTCGCCTCGGCGCAGGAACAGCGCGCTGGCCCTCGCGACGGTATTGCCGTTCTGCACCAGCGCGCCGTCGACGAGCTTGATCCGCCGGCCTTCCCGCTGCACCGAGGTCCGGATCTGCACCGGCTCGAGCAACGCCGGGCGGAGCAGGTCGACCGTGAGACGGGCCGGCTGGAAGTCGGCCTCGATACCGGATTGCTCTATGCCCCAACCCAACAGACCACCGACGTTCTGGCCACCCATCGCGGCGCCCCACGGTCCCCGGGTCAGCGGGCCCGGCACGTAGGAGTCGCCGTCGACAGTGAAGAACGCCTCGGGCATGATGGCGGAATCGTCGACCGTCACGGCCATCACGATAGGACACCGGATAGTAAGGACCGGGAATGCCTCCAGTGATCGAAATCCCGCGCGCCCACAACCCGTTTCCGACGACAGGCGTGACCCGCGACGCCGACGGCGTCCCACACTACGACGATCTGCCCGCCAGCCTGGTGGACATGCTCGCCGAACAGGTCGAGCAGCGCCCGGACAGTGAGGCGGTGGTTGAGCTTGGCGCCGGCCGATTGACCTACCGCCAGTTGTGGGACCGCGCGGCCCGGGTCGCCGGGGGGCTGCGCGGGGGCGGGCTGCGGGCCGGTGATCGCGTCGCGGTGCGGTACCCCGCCGGCATCGACTGGGTGCTGGCGTTCTGGGGCATCGTGATGGCCGGTGGTGTTGCGGTGGCTGTCAATACGCGCTCGGCGCAACCGGAAGTCGAATTCGTCCTCACCGACTCGGGGGCGACGCTGGACCTGGCGGCGGGCAACCCGCTGCCCGACGGCCAGCCGTATGTGACGGAGCGACTGGGCCGCGCCGACGTGGCCGCGCTGTTCTACACGTCGGGCACCACCGGCCATCCCAAGGGGGTGCCGACGACCCACGAGGCCTTCCTGACCAACACCGAGAACGCGATCCGGTGCCTGGACCAGCCGCGCGACCTGGGCGAAGCGATGCGCACACTCATCTCGGTGCCGCTCTTCCACGTGACGGGCTGCAACTCACAACTGCTGGCCGCCACCCGCCTGGGCGGGGCCTCGGTGATCATGCCCGTCCTCAACCTGGACGAGTTGATCGCCTCGCTGGCCGCCGAGCGCATCTCGGTCATGGTCACCGTCCCGGCCGTCTACGCACTGATGTTGCGGCACAACGGGTTCACCGACGCCGACGTCTCCGGCGTCCGCTGGGTGGGTTACGGGGGCGCCCCGATCGCCCCGTCGCTGGTGCGTTCGGTGCAGGACGCCTTTCCGCGAGCCACGGTGTTCAACGGCTACGGCATGACCGAGTCGGCGTCGCTGATGACCGTGCTGCCGAGCCGGGACGCCGTCGATCACGCCGACTCGGTCGGGTACGCGGTCCCGTCCGTCGACCTCGGCCTGATTTCGTTCGGCGGCGACGAGGAAGGCGTCGGCGAGCTGGTGGTGCGCGGCGCGAACATCACCGCCGGGTACTGGAACCGGCCGGAGGCGACCGCGGCAACCATCGCGGACGGCTGGCTGCACACCGGCGACGTCGTGCGCGTCGACGAGGCGGGCCGGGTGCACATCGTCGACCGGCTCAAGGACATCATCAACCGCGGGGGTGAAAACGTCTCGAGCGTCGAGGTGGAGGCCGTGCTGCTGGCCGCGCCTCACGTCGCGGACGCGTGCGTGCTGGCGGTTCCCGACGACGTCATGGGCGAGAAGGTGGGCGCGGTGTTGTTCGGCGGTTCGGACGAGATCGACGTGCCGGCGGTGCTCGACCACTGCCGCGAGCAGCTCGCCGATTTCAAAGTGCCCCAGTACGTCACCGTGGTCGACAGCGCGCTGCCGCGCAACGCCGGCGGCAAACTGCTCAAGGGCAAGCTCCGCGAGCAGGTTCGGTGGGGGGATCCGCTGCGATGAGCGGGACGGTGCTGGTCGCCAACCGCGGCGAAATCGCGCTCCGAATCGTCCGCACCGCAACAGAATTAGCGATGCGATCGGTCGCGGTTTACGCCGAGGACGACGCCGAGAGCCCGCACGTGCACGCGGCCGACGAAGCGATCGGCCTGCCCGGCGCGGGGCCACGCGCCTACCTGGACCAGCCCGCCGTGCTGGCCGCGGCGAAAAGCTGCGGCGCCGAGCTCATCCACCCGGGCTACGGATTCCTCAGCGAGAACGCAGAATTCGCCCGGGCCTGCGCCGGCGCCGGGCACACCTTCGTCGGACCGGACGCCGACGTGCTCGAACTCGTGGGCAACAAGTCCGCCGCCCGCGGCGCCGCCGTCGCGGCCGGGGTGCCGGTGTTGCCCGCCACGGACGGACCGAGCAGCATCGCGGACATCGAGGCGTTCTTCGCCGCGCAGGGCGGCGCCGTCATGATCAAGGCGCTCGCCGGAGGGGGTGGCCGGGGGATGCGCACGGTGCGCAGCGCCGAGGAGATCGCCGCCGCGTACCAACAATGCGCCGCGGAGGCGCAACTGGGCTTCGGAGATCCGGCGCTGTTCGCCGAGGCGCGCCTCGACGGCGCGCGGCACATCGAGGTGCAGGTGGTCGCTGCGCCCGCGGGACACCAGACGCGCGCGCTCGCGCTCGGCGACCGTGACTGCAGCATCCAGCGGCGTTATCAGAAACTCGTCGAAATCGCACCCGCCCAAGGGCTTTCCGAGGCGCTGCGGCATGACCTGCACCGGGCGGCGGTCCGGTTGTGCGCGCGGGTCGGGCTGCGCGGGCTGGCCACGGTCGAATTCCTGGTGGCCGGTGAGGAGTTCGTGTTCCTCGAGGTCAACCCGAGGATTCAGGTCGAGCACACCGTCACCGAGGAAACGACCGGGTTCGACCTGGTGGCCGTCCAGCTGGCGATCGCCGGGGGCGCCTCCTTCTACCAGCTCGGGCTCCCTGCCGGCATCGCCTCCGACGGCAACGAAGTCATGGGCGAGCCCGCCGCGCACCGTGGCATCGCCATTCAGGCGAGGGTGAACATGGAGACCTTCGCCCCGGACTTGTCGGTTGTGCCCGCGGCCGGCACCCTCACCGTGTTCTCGCCGCCGAGCGGCCCCGGAATCCGCGTCGACACCTACGGCCGGGCCGGACTGGTCGTCAGCCCGCACTACGACTCACTGCTGGCGAAGGTCGTCGCTCACGTACACGGGTCGTCGCCGCAGGCGGCGCTGCGCAAGGCCCGCACCGCCCTGGCGGAGTTCGGCATCGAGGGCGTCCGTACCAACATCGACTTCCTGCGCGAGCTGCTGTCCCAACCGCAAATCGAATCCGGTTGGGTGAGCACGGGTTTCCTCGACGAGAAGCTGCCCGAGCTCGCCGCGGCCGCGGCGACGCACCGGCACGCGGATCCCGTCGTGCCGGTCGAGCTGTATCCCGGTGAGGACGTGCTGCGCGCGCAGCTGGCGGGCACCGTGATCGAGGTGGCGCCCGAGTGCGCCGACTTCGGTGCGGGCAGTCAGCTCGTCGTCCTCGAATCGATGAAGATGCAGCACGTGCTCACCGCCCCCGACGCGCTGCGAACCGTCCGCGTTCTGGTAACGCCCGGGCAGGTGGTCGGAACCGGCGACCCGTTGCTGGTCTTCACCCGCACCGGCGACGGCGCCGGCGGCGACTCCGCCGCCGACGCAACGGATCTCGATCGGCCGCGAGCCGACCTCGACGAGGTGCGCCGACGGCATCTGTTCACTCTCGACGAGGGCCGCGAGGCCGCGGTTGCCAAGCGGCACAAGCAGGGCCGTCGTACCGCGCGGGAGAACATCGCCGACCTGATCGACCCCGGCAGCTTCATCGAATACGGCGCGCTGGCCATCGCCGCACAGCGCAGCCGCCGCTCCGAAGAAGACCTGATCGCCAACACGCCGGCCGACGGCCTGGTCGCCGGGCTGGCCACGATCGGCGCCGCCCGCTTCGGGCGGGCGGTCGCCGAGGCGGTCGTAGTGTCCTACGACTACACCGTGCTGGCCGGCACGCAAGGCATGCGCAACCACGCCAAGACCGACCGCGCGTTCGACCTGGCCGTCCGAAAACGCTTGCCGGTGGTGCTCTTCGCGGAGGGCGGCGGCGGCCGCCCGGGGGACACCGACGTGGGTGGCGCCGCCGGGCTGGACGTGCCGACCTTCCGGATGCTGGCCGGGCTGAGCGGTCGGGTGCCGTTGATCTCGATCGTGTCGGGCAGGTGCTTCGCCGGGAACGCCGCGCTGGCCGGGGTCTGCGACGTGATCATCGCGACCCCGGACGCCAACATCGGGATGGGCGGGCCCGCCATGATCGAGGGCGGCGGTCTCGGTGTATATCCGCCGGAGGCGATCGGCCCGATCGGTGTCCAGCGCCGCAACGGCGTCGTCAGCCTGGTCGCCCGCGACGAGGCGCACGCGGTGTCGCTGGCCAAGCAGTATCTGTCGTATTTCCAGGGCGGCGTGGACGATTGGGCGGCTCCGGACCCGCGGCTGTCTCGGCATGTGGTGCCGCAGAACCGGCTACGCGCCTATGACGTTCATCGGGCGATCGAGGCGATCGTCGATACCGGCTCGGTGCTGGAGCTGCGGCCCGACTACGGCGTCGGCATAGTCACCGCGCTGGTCCGCGTCGAGGGCGCGGCGTACGGGCTGATCGCGAACAGCACGCATCACCTCGGCGGCGCCATCGATGCCGAGGCCGCCGACAAGGCCGGCGACTTCCTTGCGCTGTGCGAATCGTTTCGGCTGCCGCTGATTTCGCTGTGCGACACCCCGGGCTTCATGGTCGGGCCCGACGCGGAGAAGGACGCGGCGGTCCGGCGATTCGGGCGGATGTTCATCCTCGGCGCGCGGCTGACCGTGCCGGTCGGGATGATCATCCTGCGCAAGGGATACGGGCTGGGCGCGATGGCGATGGCCGGGGGGTCCTTCCGGGCGCCCCAATTCACCGTCGCCTGGCCGACCGGCGAGATCGGCGGGATGGGACTGGAGGGCGCTGTGCGCCTCGGGTTCAGCAAGGAGCTGGCCGCCGAGGGCGACCCCGCCAAGCGTCAGGAACTATTCGACAAGCTGGTCGCCGCGGCCTACGACCACGGCAAGGCGCTGCGGGCGGCCACCACGTTCGAACTCGACGACGTCATCGACCCCGCGGACTCCCGGGCCTGGATTGTGAGGCTCCGGGAGCCGCGGAGATCGCGGTGACCGAACCGATCAGGCGTGGCCGCCGCCGCAGCCGACGCCGGGCAGGCAACCCTGCCCGCCCGGAATGCCGCCGGGCCCCGCGTTCTGGCCGCCCGAGCCGCAGCCGACGCCCGGGACGCAGCCCTGACCGCCGGGACCGCCGCCGGGGCCCTGGTTCTGTCCGCCGGAGCCACAGTTGCCGTTGCCGTCGCAACCGCCGCCGCCCGGGTCATCCTTGATGACCACGTGGGAGGGCGCCGCGGACGGTGCGGGTGCCGAAGCGGGGGAATCGGTCATGGCGATCGGCGCAACGGCGATCGCGGCGGCCGCAGCCCCGCCCATCACCAGTCTTTTCGTAAGGGTTAATTTCGAGAACATGCGGGTCGCATACCACCGACCCACACGTGTAAAACATCCATGTAGCGAACGGGAAACCGTTGGCTTTCGCGCGACGGAAGGCGCACCACGATGACCTCACAGGACCTGACCGGCCGGACCGCGATCATCACCGGCGCCTCGCGCGGGATCGGGCTCGCGATCGCCCAGCAGCTCGCCGGGGCCGGAGCCAACGTGGTGCTAACCGCCCGCAAGCAGGAGGCGGCCGACGAGGCGGCCGCACAGGTGGACGGCAACGCCCTGGGGGTCGGCGCGCACGCCGTCGACGAGGACGCCGCCCGGCGCTGCGTCGACCTGACCTGCGAGCGTTTCGGCGGCGTCGACATTCTGATCAACAACGCGGGCACCAACCCGGCGTACGGGCCGCTGATCGACCAGGACCACGCCCGATTCACCAAGATCTTCGACGTGAACCTCTGGGCCCCGCTGCTGTGGACCTCGCTGGTCGTCAAGGCCTGGATGGGTGAGCACGGCGGCGCGATCGTCAACACTGCCTCCATCGGCGGCCTGCACCAATCGCCCGCCATGGGCTTGTACAACGCCACCAAGGCCGCACTGATCCACGTCACCAAGCAACTGGCGCTGGAACTTTCGCCCCGAATCCGCGTCAACGCCATTGCCCCCGGGGTGGTGCGCACCCGGTTGGCCGAGGCGTTGTGGAAGGACCACGAGGATCCGCTGGCATCCTCGATAGCGCTCGGACGCATCGGCGAGCCCGTCGACGTGGCAGGCGCCGTGGCCTTCCTGGTCTCGGACGCCGCGAGCTGGATCACCGGCGAGACCATGGTGATCGACGGCGGGCTGCTACTCGGCGCCGCACAAGGCTTTCAAACTCGGCCGCAGGGCTAGCCATGACCACCGAAGACCTGGCGGTGGATCTCAAGGCGCGGGTGCAGGCGCTGCTCGACGAGCACGACCCGGCCACCACCGACCCGCGGGAATTCCTTGGCGCGCAGTACGACGCCGGCCTGGCCTGGGTGCACCTGCCGCGCGGCTTCGGCGGGCTGGACCTGCCGCGCAAGGCCCAGGAACTCGTCGACGCGCAACTGGCCGCCGCGGGCGCGCCGGTGGGCGGCACCGTCAAGAACTTCATCGGCATGGGCATGGCGGCGCCCACCATCGCGGCGTTCGGCACCGACGAACAGAAGCGAAAGTTCCTGCGCCCCTTGTTCACCGGTGAACAGGTCTATTGCCAATTGTTCAGCGAGCCCGGCGCGGGCTCGGATCTGGCCGGGTTGGCCACCCGCGCGGTCCGCGAGGGTGAAGACTGGATCGTCAACGGGCAGAAGGTGTGGACGTCGATGGCGCAGCACGCGCAGATGGCCATCCTGGTCGCCCGCACCGACCCGACGGTGCCCAAGCACGCGGGCCTGACGTACTTCCTGTGCGACATGACGCAGCCCGGCGTCGAAGTGCGGCCGCTGCGGCAGATCACCGGCGAGGCGGAGTTCAACGAGGTGTTCCTCACCGACGTGCGGGTGCCCGACTCCAACCGGCTCGGCCCGGTCGGCGGCGGCTGGCGCGTCGCGACCACCACGCTCAACAACGAGCGCGTCGCGATCGGTACCCGCGCCGGGACACCGCGCGAGGGCGGGATCATCGGGAAGGTCACCAAGGCGTGGCGGGACGAGCCCGGGCTGCGCAATCCCGCGATGCACGACGAGCTGATGAAGCTGTGGGTCGACGCGGAGGTCCTGCGGCTGGCCGGCGAGCGCCTGCGGCAGCAGGCCCAAGCCGGTCAGCCCGGTCCCGAAGGCGCCGGCATGAAGGTGGCCTTCGCCAGATTGGCGCAAGCGATTTCGGGGTTCGACATCGAGCTGCACGCCGAGGCGGGGCTGCAGTACGACGACTGGACCATGCGCAGGACCGAAGTCGTCGACCTGGTCGGTCGGGAGCCCGGGTACCGCTACCTGCGCGCCCGCGGCAACTCGATCGAGGGTGGCACCTCGGAGATCCTGCGCAACACCATTTCCGAGCGCATCCTCGGGCTGCCGGGTGAGCACCGCGTCGACAAAGACGTCGCCTGGAAGGACCTGCCGCGATGAGCGACCTGTTGTACTCCGAAACCGAGGACGCCCTGCGCGACAGCGTTCGGCGCCTGTTCGCCGACCGCTGCCCGCCCGAAGCGGTCGCACGCGCCTATGACCCTACGCCACAAGACTTTTCGGGCCTGTGGCGGACGCTGGCCGCCGAGTTGGGCGTCGCCGGCCTGTTGGTCCCGGAGTCACTCGGCGGCGCGGGCGCGGGGGCCCGCGAGGCCGCGGTCGTGATGGAGGAGATCGGCCGGGCCGTCGCGCCGGTGCCGTTCTTGTCCAGCGCGGTGCTGGCCACGGTCGCGCTGTTGCGCGCCGGCGATACCGAGACCGTGTCGGCGCTGGCGCGGGGTGAGCTGACCGCCGCGTTGGCGGTGCCGCTGTCGACCGCGCCCGGCGATCCGATCGGACTCGTCCCCGGCGGCGCGGACGGGCTGAGCGGATCGGTCACGAGCGTCGCCGGCGCCGCCGAGGCCGACGTGCTGGTGGTGCCGGTCGCGGGCCCGGATGGGCCCGAGCTGCACACCGTCTCGCGCACCGCGGCGGGGGTGGAAGTTTCGCCCCTGTTGGCGTTGGACATGACGAGACCCCTTGCCGACCTCAGCTTTTCGGCGGCAAAGTCGTCACGCGTCGGCCCTGCGGACGGGCCGATCGACGCGGCTCTGCGCACGGGGGCGGCGCTGCTTGCGTCCGAGCAACTCGGAGTCGCCCAGTGGTGTTTCGAAACCACGCTGGATTATGCCAAGCAGCGCAAGCAGTTTGGTCGCGCAATCGGCTCCTACCAGGCGATCAAGCACCGGCTCGCCGATCTGTGGTTCGAGGTCAGCGCCGCGACGGCGGCGGCCCGCCACGCCGCCGACACGTGTGCCCGCGCCGACGAAGACGCCGCCGTCGCCGCGGCGCTTGCCCAGGCGTATTGCAGCGGCGTCGCCGTGCACGCCGCCGAGGAATGCGTCCAGCT
>NZ_LZIX01000260.1:0-5604 GCF_001666955.1 Mycobacterium sp. E735
CGCCGTCGGAGTCGTGGACCGCGCGGACCAGGCCGACGGCCTCGGCCGAATCGATCGCCGCCAGCGTCGCGCCGACCTCCGTCTCGCACGTCGAGATGAGCGCGGGCAGATCGAACGTCTGGCCCAAGACCGCGGCCTGCTCGATCACCGCCCGCACGGCGGTCCCCAGCCCGGCAAGGCGGCGGGCGATCGCATCCCCGATCGACGCGGGAACCGTCTGCTGCGTGCTCAAAGTGGCAAGCCCACCGCGGATTTCGAGGTCGTTGACCAGTTCGGTGAGGAAGAACGGGTTCCCGCCGGTCCGCTCGCGCAGTAGGGCGGCGGCCGTGCGCGCCGACGCCGGGGCCAGCTGCTGGGTTCGGGCCACGAACTCGGCGATGGCCTCGGTGTCCAGCCCCGCCAGGTCCAGGCGCCGCACCCCGTCGAACCGGTGCAGTTCGGCCAGCCGGGTCGCCAGTTCATCGGATCGGTCGGGCTCGGTCGTGCGGAAGGTGACCACGACCAGCACCCGTGCGTCGGCGCAGCCGATCAATACATGCTCGAGCAGCGCGAGGGTGGGGAGCTGTGCCCAGTGCAGGTCGTCGAGGATCAACGCGACCGGGCGATCGGCCGCCAGACGCCGCAGGTATCCGGTCAACGCGTCGAAGAGGGCCTGTCTCGCCGATCCGACGTCCGGCGCCGTGCCGTCACCGGAGAGGTGCCGGTCCACGTGCGGTGACAGCCGCCGCAGTTGCGGGCCTATTTCGCCCAACGGCTCCGCCATCGACCCCGGCGGACCGGCGATCAGCAGCCGATCAAGCGCTTCAGCGAAGGGCGCGTAAGGCAGATCCTCGTCGGCGCTCGAGCTTCCCACGAGCACCGCGACGTCGTGTTCGAACAGCGTCCCGGCCACCTCCGCGGCCAGGCGCGTCTTACCGGCTCCGGGCTCACCGCCGATGAAGACCGCCTGGCGGTTGCCCGCCTCGACCCGCTCCCAGGCGTGCTCGAACACCGCGAGTTCCGCGTCACGGCCCACGAGCGGGCCGCGGCGACGAGCGATGAGTTCGGCCGGGAGCGGGGGCGGCACCCACTGCGCCATGCAAACAAGGTAACCACGGTGATGTGGGCGGGTCGATAGTCAGATGTGACTATCGTGGAATGCCTCGGAAATGCTCGGTTGTGGTCATGACGCGCGGCTCGCCGGCCTCGTAACGTCGCGGCATCAACACCCGCGAGCAAACAAGGAGGTGTGAGCGATGAGCCTCACAACCGCAACCGATGATTTCCGGGCCCGGCTCGGCTCGCAGGTGATCCTGCCGGACGATCCCGCCTACGACGACGCGCGCGCGCTGCACAACGCCATGATCGACAAGCGGCCGGCGGTGATCGCCCGCTGCCAATCGGCCGGCGACATCGCGGGCGCGCTCGAATTCGCCCGGAGCTCGAACCTGCCGGTAGCCGTCCGCGGCGGCGGCCACAACGGACCCGGGTTCGGTTCGGTCGACGGCGGCCTCGTCATCGATCTGTCGCTGATGAACCGCGTCGACGTCGACCCCGAACGGCGCACCGCCCGGGTGCAAGGCGGCGCGACGTGGGCGCAGGTCGACGGCGCCACGCACGCTCATGGTCTGGCGACGCCGACCGGCATCATCTCGACCACCGGTGTCGGCGGCCTGACCCTCGGCGGCGGCCACGGGTACCTCACCCGCAAGCACGGCCTCACGATCGACAACCTGTTGGAGGCCGAAGTGGTGCTGGCCGACGGCAACGTGGTGACGGCATCGGAATCCGAGCATCCCGACCTGTTCTGGGCGCTGCGCGGTGGCGGGGGGAACTTCGGCGTGGTCACCTCGTTCACGTTCCGCCTGCACCCGGTCCACACGGTGATCTGCGGCCCCACGGCGTGGCCCTCGTCGCACACCGCCGACATCCTGTCGTGGTACCGGGACTTCATGCCCGCGCAAGACGAGGACCTGTACGGATTCTTCGCGGCCATGACGGTCCCGCCGGTGGCGCCGTTCCCCGAGGCGTTCCACCTGCACAAGGCCTGCGCCGTGATGTGGTGCTACACGGGTGATCCCGCGGGCGCCGAAGAAGCGTTCGCGCCGATCCGCCAGATGGAACCCGCCTTCGACGGCCTGGGCGCCGCCCCCTACCCGGCGCTGCAGTCGACCTTTGATGGCCTGTATCCCAAAGGGCTGCAATGGTATTGGCGCGGCGACTTCGTCCGCACCCTCCCCGACGCATCGGTCGAGGTCCACGCCCGCTTCGCCGAGGAGCTGCCGACCATGCACTCCACGATGCACCTGTACCCCATCGACGGTGCGGTGCACCGCGTCGGCCAGACGGACACCGCGTGGGCGTACCGGGACGTGAACTTCTCGCAGGTGATCGCGGGGGTCGACCCGGACCCGGCTAACGCGGAGCTGTTGAAACGCTGGACCGTCGACTACTGGGACGCAACGCACCCGTACTCGGCAGGCGGTGCCTACGTGAACTTCATGATGGACGAGGGCCAGGAGCGGGTGCGGGCGACCTATGGCCCGAATTACCAGCGGCTCACCGAGATCAAGGCGCAATACGACCCGGACAACGTCTTCCACATCAACCAGAACATCCGGCCCGCGAGGTAGCGCGGCACTTCTAGCGGAAGGCACCTCTTGATCAGTCGGGACGTCGACGCCGACGCGGTGGCCGACTTGGCGGTGTCTCCACCCCGAGCCGCGTTGGCCGCGACCGTTGACGACGAAATTCATGTCCTGCCCGTGCATGTGAGCCTGGAGACCCCCGCCGACCCCACGCGATCGCCGCGCGTCGTCCGGGTCCCGGATGGCGGCCCAGATCTCGCCGGACGCAACGTGGTTGTGCTCGCCGACGACGGACCGCAGTGGTTTCGGCTGCGTTCGTTGACCGTCAGAGGAATGGCCGAGGCGATGGGTGCTCGCGCATATCGGATCGTGCCAGATCGGATCGTGGCCTGGGACTACGGTTCGCTTCGCGAGGTACCGGCGTCGCGCGTGCCTTCGGACCGGCGGAATGCGTTTTCTGGGGTTGACCAGACGAACGGTATCAGCCCCCTGAGGTCCCCGGAACTTACTGCGGCGCTGAAAGATTCGCGGGTCGTGGTGGTCGCCACCCGGTCAAGGAAGGGCACGCCATTCGCGGTTCCGCTGTGGCTCGTTCCGCACGGCGGCCGCATCTATGCGACGACGTCGGCGTCGTCGTGGACGGTGGGGAATGTGATTGCCACGTCGGAAGTGGCCTTATTGTTCGGCGGTGAGCGCACGGGCGACCCCGGCCGGCTCCTCGTGCGAGGACATGCCCGTGCGGTCCTCGGGGCGCCGCCGCCCGCAGTGATCGCCCGGATCGCTTGGCGCTACTACCTGAAACCGGAGTTCGCGGCAGTCGAGCTGATGCATGCACGCCTCTGGGCGCTGCGACTGCGGTACTACCTCCAGTCGCGGGCCGCGTACGTTGTGATCACGCCCGAGGCGGCGACTGGAGGCCGGGTGCCGTAGGCGACACGAGCGGGGAAGCAAGCCGCCGGGCGCGGGGCTTCGCGCCGGATTATCGTCATCCCATGGATGATCCGCAGGTCTACCGCCGTCTCGCCCTGCTGGAGCAGCAGGTGCGCCTGCTGTCCGAAAGGCTCGAGCTCCCGTGCCCGACGTTCGGCAGCAACGCGGGCGCCACCGCGCCGGGCGCATTCGAGAACGGTGTGCCCGCGGAAGTCGTCGGCCTCGCCCGGTCCGGCAACAAGATCGCCGCGATCAAGCTGTACCGGGAGCTGACCGGCGCGGGCCTGCGCGAGGCGAAGGAAGTCGTCGACCCGCTTTAGGGCATCGACCGAGGTGATGCGACCTCGAAACGGTGGGGGAAGGGCCGGTAGCCTCATCGCCCGCGGCGCGATGGAGGACAACGAGATGCCGGAGGGCGTGCAACGCGGATTACGCTCGGGCGCAAACGGATTCGTGGAGTTCGGCAGGCACGAAAGCGCCACCGGGCATTTTCATGCCCCGCTTGATGGGCGCCTCGCCGTGATCGCCGGGGCGCTAGGGCGTCTTGAGAAAGACGTCGTTGAGCGTGACGGTGCGCAGGTTGCGCGAGCGGATGACGTCGACCAGCTGCGGATAGACGTGGGTCACCGGCGGGTGATTGAGGTGTCCGATGACGATGGCCTGCGGGGTGAAGTACTGATCCGCCATCTGGACGATGTATTCCTCGGTGATCAACGTCGAATCCGACAGCGACCCTGACCACAACGTCGGCACCGTATAGCCCAGGTCGGCGGCGATGGCGTCGACGACTGCGTTGCGCTTCGCGTACGGCGGGCGCCAATACGGCTTTGCCCCGACCCCGTACGTCTTCTTGAGGAACTCGTCGTTGCGGGTGAGCTGCTGGGCGATCTGGTCCTTCGGCAGCGTCGTCAGATCGGGGTGCGACCACGTGTGGTTGCCGAGTTGGATCTGCCCGCTGTCGACCAAGGGCCGCAGCATGTCCGCGTTCTCGGTCCAGGAGTCATAGGTGCCGTTGACGAAGTAGGTCAGTCGCACACCGGTGTCTTTGGCGAACTGCGTATAGGCGCGCACCACCTCGCTGTTGACGCCGTCATCGACGGTCAGCGCGAGCAGGTCGCCGTCGCCGGGAATCTTCGTCAGCGCGCCCCCGCCGGGCAGCGGGATGCGCGCGCTCGACGGCGGCGGCGGCAACAGGGCCGCCGGGGCGGCGGGTCCCGAAGTCGCCGCGGAATCCGCGGGTACGTCCGCGAAGGTTCGCGGCTGCGGGTCGACCACCAGCCGCGCGGCGCCCACGCCGGCGACGACTGACGCGGCGAGCGAACCCAGGAACTGACGGCGATTCATCGCCGGCAGACGAAGGCCCGGAGCGAAGGCGCCCGACTGAACCCGTCGATGGCTGCGCCGCGGCGCGGGCCGGGCCGACCCCCGGAGGGGTCGTCCGTCGCGCAGAAAATCCTCAGCCATCAGCAGCGAACCGTACCACTACCAGGGCGAACATTTCGGAGGCGTTACGGGAGGGTCACCTGTGAATTTTGTGATCAGTGTGGTTCACCGCCGCCGTGCTGGGGCAGCTGTACCGGCTCGGCCGCGGGCGTCCCCAGCGTTGAGGCCAGCCAGGGCAGCGCGGCTGCGAACGCCTGGGCGGCAAACGGCCAGTCATGCTTGCCCGGCTGACTGACCACGGCGCACGAGATGCCGTTGGCCGAGGCGGCCCCGCAGAGCGCGTTGGCGGCGGCGTCCTGGCCTTCCGGGTTGGCGGCGGGGTCGGTGCCGGCGGCGCCGGAGGTGGGGTTGGCTTCCTCGGCGACATTGCGCGGTTCGGACGACCCCGGGACGTCGAACCACCCCGACAGTCCGGTGTACCGACCATGCCGCGCGATCACCGTGAGCGGGTCGAAGCCGGCCCAGGCGGTTCGGTTGCCGTCGAACAGCTTGGCAATCGTTTGATCCCTGGGGCCCACGTTGGGGCTGCGGTCACCGGCGATGTCGACGAACGCGCTGAACAATTCGGGGTGCATCACGGCCAGGTCGACCGCGCAGGTGCCGCCCATCGACCACCCGGCGACGCCCCAGTTGGCTCGATCGGCGCTGACGGCGAAGTTCGACA
>NZ_LZIX01000261.1:0-17594 GCF_001666955.1 Mycobacterium sp. E735
CGGCCGGGTCGGACGCCTCGAACGGAGGCTGACCGGTCAGGCACTCGTAGAGCAGGCACGCCAGGGAGTACACGTCGGTCTGCGGCCCGACCCGGCCGGTGGTGAACCGCTCGGGCGCCATATACACCCGCGACGGGTCGCCGTGCCCGAGACCGAAGTCGACGAGATACACGAAGTGGTCCGGGGTCAGCAGCACGTTTTCGGGCCGAACAGCCAAATGCACCAGCCCGGCGGCGTGCGCGGCGTCCAGCGCTCGCGCGACCTGCGCGACGATCGACGCGGCGCGCGACGCTTCCAGTGGCCCCCGCTCGCGCAGCAGATCCCTGAGGCTGCCGCCGTCGACCAGCTGCATGTCGACGTAACAAACCCCGTGGATCGAACCGAAGTCGTGCACCGGGATGACATGCGGCTCCTCCAACAGCGCAGCGACACCGCAGTCCTGTCGAAAGCGTTGCTGGAAGCCGGGTTCCGCGGCGATGTCGGCGGATACCAGCTTGACCGCGACCGTCCGGTCCCTAACCGTGTCGTGCGCGCGGTAGACCTCGCCCGTCACACCCGCTCCGATCAGCGATCGCAGCTCGTAGGGACCGAACCGGGTGCCAAGCCGCGAGGTCAATGGGCAGTCCTTTCGCTAGGTCGTAAAGGTCCAGCCCGGCGGGTTCCCCGAATGGGCGCCGACCTAACGTGCGGCGGCTCACGCGTGCGGGGGCACCGGGCACCAGAACAAGCCGCAGTTGAAATTGGGCGGTCCGGCCGGCCGCGGGTGCGGGGTGGCATTGATCGGGCCGCTCGGCCACCCGTAGACGGCACCGGTGTCGGCGTCGACCACGCCACGGTAATCGTAGTAATAGAGGTGGCACACGCCCATGTTCCAGTTGATGAAGTTGTCCGGGATGCGCTCGCCCGGGCACCACTGGCCGCAGGTGTGCCCCGCCGGGCAGTTGCCGCCGACGTGGCCGTACGGGTCGGCCTGCGCGACGCCCGCGGTCAGCCCCACACCGATGCCGGCCGTCAGCAGCGCGCCGGCCATCCACTTCATGTTCATGCCGCAATCACACGCCGGCCGGGCGGCTACCGATCCCATGTCGACGTCAGCCGCCGTGGCCTTTGTGCTTAGGGCCCCCGTGACCTGGCGGACCCGGCGGGGGCGCCGGCTGCGGGGTGCTCGTGGGTGTGGTGGTGGCGGCGGCGGTCGTGCTGGTGGTGGCAGGGCTCGTGGTGGCTCTGGCGTCGGCGTTGACGAGAGGCGGCTCGACGCCCGCTCGGACGGCTCAGGCGCCGTCGCCCGCCCCGTCGAGCGCGCCGCCGCCGAAGACGCCGACGCTGTCCGCTCCTGTGCGCGGCGCCGACGGGTTGGGGTTCGTCGGCGAGACGGCCCGCTGCGATCCGGGCAACCCGCCGGCCGCCGTGGTGCGGACCGCCAAGTCGCTGGCCGTGGTGTGTGAAAACCTCAGCGGCAGTTACTACTACCGCGGCGAGCGGATCAGGGACGGCGCGCACATCGAGCTGTCGAACGCCGAGCGCGCCGGGGACGGGTTCGATGTCACTAACCCGGTCGACGGCGTCGTCTACGAGGTGCGGCCGAACCGGTTGCGGATCATCAGTGGCAGCCACGTCGATTCGTCGGAGCCCGTGCTGCAATACGCCACGGCGTCGTGATCATCACGGCCGCCGGACTTTCCCGGCGGGAGGACGCCTTCGACCGGTTGCCGATGGCTTCCGGCGTTAGGGCCGGAAAGCGGCTTCGTCTCCGCCGCGGCGGGCGAACGTCGCGATGATCGCCTCGCGCGGCGGGCGCCAGGCCACCCCCAGCTCGGCCAGTGTGCGGGAGTCATCGGTCGGTGTCGCCGCGGTGAGGAGTTGCGCGGCTTCGAAACTGAATCCGGCCCCGAGTGGAAGGCGGTCCCCGACGGCGTCCGCGACCCTACCCAGGCCCCGAAACACTGCTCCGTTCAACGGGATTCGCCTGATGTGACGGCCGGAGCCCGCCTCGAGCGCATCGATCATCTCATCGAAGCTCAGCATCACGCCGCCGCACACGTATCGTTTTGCGCCGTGGCCTGGCCGCATCGACGCGACATGCACATCGGCGACGTCGCGCACGTCGACCATCATCATTCCAGCGTGCCGCAGTCGCGGCGCCACACCGGCGCGGATGATCGGCGCCCAACCCTGTTCGGTGATGCCGGGGGCGGTCGCCAAGGCCGGACCGACCACGCTGGACGGATAAGTAATGACGACCGGCGCCCCCTCGTCTTGCAGCCGCCGGGCAGCACGATCGGCGTAACCCTTCGTCTTGGCGTAGGCCGACCGACCCGCCGCCGTGGGGGTGTCCGGCCCGATCACCGAGACCGCCGGCGAGAAGAGGGAGGCGTAGCTGTTGATCGTGACAATCGGGTCCAGCCCTCGGTCGTGTGCCTGACCCAGGATCGACTCGGTCGCGAACGCGTTGATCTCCCACATCAGGTTCTCACGCCGGCTGTCGGTCCCGACCACGCTGGCGGCGTGCAGGACGGCGTCACAGCCGTCCAGCAGCGTCGACACGGTATCGGGCTCGCGAACGTCGCCGGTTAACACGGTTATCGAGCCGAATTCGGAAAACCTGCGCAGCAGTTCGGGATTCTCCCAGCCGTGCTCGGCCAGAAGCCGCACCTCATGGCCGGCGCTCAGTAGGCCACGGACGATGTGCGCACCGAGATACCCGGTGCCACCAGTCACTGCGATTCGCACGAGTTCGTGACTCTACCGGGTGGTGGCCAGGTGGTATGAGAGGGACGGCGCCGTGACGATCTAGGCCGGCCGGCTGCCGACCTCCAGGCCGGCCAGCTCGCAGGTGCCGTCGAACACCACCTCGCCGTATTCGCGCACACGGCAACGCAATCGACCCGCGAGGTGCTCGAAGTCGGTGTCGATGTTGCGCCGCTGCGCGGGCAGCGGCACCGGCAGGACGTGGGGATCCGCGCGGGTGCCGTCCCCGTCCAGCTCGATGTGGTAGCGACGGGTGCGCGCGAACACGGTCCAGCGCCCGTCGCCGACCTCCGATCGCACCGGAGCCGGCGGGGTGATCCGGATGACACGGTCGCCGAGGCGCACGACGACTCCGGTGACGTCCCTGCGGATCGGGCCGAGCTGAAGCAGGCCCCCCGAGAACGCGACCGAGACGTCGGCGTCGCCGAAATCGTGGGCCTGACCCCACCACCACCGTTCGGGGAAGCCCGCGCCCCAATTGCGTTCCGTGTAGAGTCGCGCGTCACTGAACGACCATGTACGGTCGCGGAATTCGACTGTGCCGGTGACCTTTCCACCGAGCCGGTAGGGATGCCAGTACTGGTTCAGAAACGGGACCGACGAGAAGACGCCGCCGCCGCCGAAAGCCTTGGGCCAGTTGAACGGATCGGTGAAATGCAAATCGAGGTGGATCCCGTCGAGGTCGATCTGGAGTCGATCGAGGTACGCCGCCAGACGCGCGTCGGGGAAGGTCCCGGCGTGCACCGAGAAGGTCGACGACTCGGCCTCGGCGGCATCCACGACCGCGGAGCGCACCACGTCGCCGGGATGCAGCGCGACCGCGACGGTGGCCCAGTCGCCGTCCGGGTTCCGGTTCACACTGCACAGCGCGACGACGACGCGACCCGAGGCGGCGTCGGTAAGGCGCCAGAACCAGCCCTCCATTTCGGTCCCGTGCGAAGGGACCGGGTCGCCGAAGGGAACGTCGGCGCCGGTGCGCCGATAGGCGTGGACCAATGGCTTGGCCGCGTTGGCCGCTATCCAGCGCAGGTAGGAGGCGGTCATCTCTTGTCGGCCAGACACGACTGCACGAGCGCATCGTCGATGAAACGCTGCACGGGCCGCGAGCGGAAGAATCCGGTGTGACCGCCTGGGTACCACTGGATTTCGGGTTTGTCCCAGTGCTCCCAGAGTCGGGTGACCTGGTCGCGCGGGTGCACCAGGCGGTCGGCGAGGCCGGCATAGATGAAGCGGCCCTCTTTGGGCACGCGCGGGGTCAGCGCCAGCGGCGAGATCATCCGGCCGAGGGGCTTGGCCGAGTCCATCGTTTGGCGCAGGGCGGCGTGGCCGCTGAGGCCGGCGTGGCGGCCGACCAGGTTCACCAGGTCGACGGCGGGCACGCCGAGGATGGCGCAGGTGAGGCCGTCGTCGAGGCTGGCGACCAGCGACGAAATCAGGCCGCCGAGGGAGATGCCGTTGACCCCGATCGCCGCGTCGGGCTGCTGCGCGCGGATCCAGCTGATCAGCCGCCGGATGTCCCAGACCGACTGGGCCGCGCCGTGCACGTCGTCGAGCACGTCCTCGCTGGGGAACTTCGGTCCGCCGCTGGCTCGAGGGCCGTGCAGGGGGAGTACCGGTAGCACGATGTTGAGGTCGAGCTGCCGGTAGAGGTGCCAGGCGTGAAACAGCATCGGGTCGAGCGCGGCGCGTCCCATCTCGGCGCCGTGGATGCAGATCAGCCAGGGCCGCGGGCGGCGGTGCCGGAACATCAGGGCGTATTCGCGGTTGTTGCCGGTGTAGCTGCGCCAGCGGTCCCGGCCGGGTTCGCCGTCGTGCGGCGCGTAGCCGCTGTCGAAGGAGAGCCGCTCGTAGTTGCGTCCCATGCTGCTGACGCGCTTGACCGTCACGTCGGTGAGGGCTGGGGGCGGGGTGAACAACCCCTCGGGATTGTCGAGCCAGCCCTTGTCTGTGTAGAAGTCTTGTGCCGCAACGACTTCAGTGTCGATCCGTTCGAGGGTCTTGGCGTCGGGGGCCCGGCGCAGCAGGCTGAAGCCGCTGAGCAGGATCTCGTCGCGGAAGGCCTGGGCCGCGAGCGCGATGGTGGGCCGGGCCACCGGCAGCTCGTCGGGCTGACGGTCCAGGTAGGTGCCCCAGGAGCGGGCGTAGAAGCCGCCGGTGCGGGTGAACGGACCCAGCATGTGTGTCATCGGGTTGGCGGGCATCTAGCCTCGTTTCGCTCCGGGGGTGAAGGTGACCGGCAGCGTGCCGAGCCCCGTCATGCTGGGGTTGCCCAGGTATTGGTGGACGTTGTCGACGTCGACTCGGTAGTCGGGGATGCGGTCGAGGACGGCTTTCACCATGACCTCGGCCATGAGGCGCGCGAGGTGCGAGCCGATGCAGCGGTGCGGGCCGAGGCCGAACGCGACGTGCCGGTTGGGCGCGCGGTCCAGGATGATCTCGTCGGGGTTCGGGAATTCTTTCTCGTCGTGGTTGGCCGACAGCCAGCTGATGACGACCCTGTCGTTCTTTCTCAGGCGCTGGCCGTTGATCTCGACGTCGTGAGTGACTGTGCGGCTGAGGGTTTGGTTGACCGAGAAGTAGCGCAGGAATTCGTCGGTGGCGGTGCGGTACAGCTCGGGGTGGTCGATGAGTTGTTGCCTTAGGGCCGGGTGGGTGCCCAGGTGGTGGAGCGTGAGCGCGGTCTGGGAGGTGGTGGTGTCGACGCCGCCGCCGATCAGGTTCCAGAGGATGTTGAGCAGCTGTTCGTCGGTGAGGCGGTGGCCGTCGAACTCGAACTGGAGGAGGAAGCTGGTCAGGTCGTCTTCCGGCCTGGCTCGTCGGCTGGCCGCGTACTCGAGGACCTCTTCCATCATCTTCGGGACCTTGCCGATGGCGTTTGCGTACTCGTCGCTGTCCTGGGGCACGGCCATGACGGAGTGGAATAGGTTGGCGTACAGGTGCCAGTTGTCGAGGGGCAGGCCCATCAGCTTCATGGTGAGGATCGCCGGCACCGGGCTGGCGTAGTCGAGGACGAGGTCCATGCGACCTTCCTCGACCTTGTGGTCGAGGAACTCATGCGCCTTGTCTTCCATGAACGGCTTGAGTTTCTGGACGGCGCCGGGGGAGAAGAACGGGGCCAGGGCGTGGCGTAGGGCCTGGTGGTACGAGCCGTCGACCTCGCCGATGCCCAGGGCCGGCTGGCCATCGGGGCGCGGGACGCCCATCTCGCCCTGGTAGTCGACGCCGTCTGCGGCGTTGGGCTCGTATTTGTGGGCGAAGGTGTCGCCGTCCCTGGCCGCGCGGCTGACCGCGTCGTAGCTGCTGAGGTACCAGAAGCCGTCGTAGTTGGTGTTCCAGGCGACCGGGCACTTGCTTCTCAGGTCTTCGTTGATGGCGTTTTCGTTGAGGTTGAACGCGTCGGAGTGGTGGTCGAAGTCGACGATGGCGTCTTCGGCGGCGTCGGGACGGGTTGTCATCTGGTTGCTCCTCCACCCGGCGACGTCGGCTTTCTACACTATCTTTGCATTATTACGCTGGTCGGTTCTGTCGAGAAAGGCCACGATGAGTAGTCACCGGACGACCTTCAACCATGTCGGATTGTGCGTCGCCGATCGCGAGCGGTCGCGGCGTTTCTACGAAAATGTGCTCGGGTTCCAGTTCTGGTGGGAGCTCGATCCGCCCGACGGCCCGACGTCGAAGCTGGTGCAACTTCCCGAGCCGCTCGGGGTGCATGCGACATATCTGGTGCGCGACGCGTTTGTGCTCGAGTTGATGGACTACTCGAAGCGGCAGGTTCATGCCGGGGCTGAACGGGTCATGGATCAGATTGGGCTGACGCACATCTCGTTTTCGGTGTCCGATCTTGCCGGCGCGCTGGCACGAGTGGCGGAGTTTGGGGGAGCAGTGGTCGAGGCGACGGTGACCGAGGCGATGGCGATGATTCGGGATCCCGATGGGCAGTTGTTGGAATTGCTTTCGGACGGGTGGTTGTCGGCGCTGCCGCCCCGGCCGTAGTCAGGGCTCAAGGTCCGACGATCGACGCTGCTCGGACGACGTCCCACCAGGTCACAACAGTTGGCGCCCCATCACGGGCCTTCGGTGTCAGAACCTCGAGGTCGATGGAGTCGGCCCATGTGGGCAGACGTTGGACGAACTCTAAGTCGGCCACGAAGTAGATATCACCGCGAGGGTCGGGGTACCCAGTGGCGAGCAAGTCGCCTGCCGTCGCCGGCCGCCAGCGCGCTACCTTTGCAGCGCGTGCCACATGGAGGGAGCCGTTCCGGTTCTCGTACAAGAGAAGAAGCTCGGCGCCGAGCTCTCGCCCGCCGATTTCGACGGCGCCAGCCCGATTTCCCGCACGAATGTTGTACTGCCGCAACCGTTCTATCCATCGAAGGTGCTCAACACTGCGGATGAAGCCGAGAAGCACGTCCGTATCCGCGGGAGGTTCGTCCAGAAAATCTGTTGTCAGTGATGACATGAGGGTGGGCTCACCAGGTCGATTCACGGTCGCGTTCCAGAAGCGATGCCGCTCGTCGCGCGTGACTTGACTAGCGACATGTGTGAGCACATCGCCCAAGAAGTGGTCGAGGGCCTCCGATGACGATGACAGGCCCTCACTACGCGGCCTAAGCGGGAAGGCGCCGAGGCCAGGCAACACTTCTTGGAATCCCGGATGTTGTCGGATGTCCTTTATCTTTGATCCCGGATAGAGGACATACGCTCCTGCCGTTCGGGAGATCGCGTCTTTGTAAGCGTGCATCTTGAGCAGATCGTCGCGCTTAGCACCGCCAGAGGTCGCCGATTCGTCAAGCAACTCATCTGAATCAGGAGTTGATGTCAGCTGCGCGAGGAGATTGTCGACACGGTATTTGGCATCGAAGTGGAGCCAGATCTCGAGCTCTTTTGTGGGAACGCGCGAGGGCGTGCTGCCTTCCGGTCGGATGCGCACTGAGCAGTCGGGACGCATCGCTTGGCTCCATGAGCCCCGGCGATCGTCTCTTGCGGCGAACGTCCGATTAAAGAAAACCTCGACATGAAGTGGACGGCCTCCTCGTCTGACAGACCACGATAACTTCGAGGCGCGCCCTGATCGCATGGTCATGGAGGTGCCATCGGCGGCGACGGTAAAGGCACGCGCCGTCTGGTCTTGCTCGCAGACTCGTCCGAGTGAATCCACGACCGCCAGAAAGCACCAAAACTCGTAGAGCGTTGCGATGTTGCGTTGCGAAGCTGCGAAGACATCATTCATGTCCTTGTGATCAATCCGCAGGGTAGGACCCGACTCGGTCATCGCGAACGTTCGGAAAATCTCGCGGTAGCCCGCGCGCTTGAGTAATACCTGGTCCGTAGTAGGCATTCTCCTTAAGGAGCTAACCTCCCGGAAGTGTGTGTGGGCCAGGTATTCGTCGAGTTGAGCACCGATCTCAGCAGCGATCTGCTGACCGCGGCGCAGCGGCCCTGACTCGACTTTCTGCGCTTCGAGGGATAGCCTACCCAGCAATTCGAGCGCGATGGCTCGCCAACGCTCTAAAGCAAATTTGACGAACTGATTAGCCGAGTTATCGACACTCGCTTCGGTGCGGTCACGGGTAAGGGCGGCGGGCAAAGAATCGAGTGCGGCGGAACCGCCTGTCCACGGCACTCGTCGACCGGGCGCGAGGACCGCGCGACGAAAAGCGGCCCCCGCTGGAAATGGCGATCCAACCGGACGGATCTGTTGCTCGGGCACCCACGTGCGGTGTGGCTGCGAGGTCACACGAGCAATTGCGGCTTCGACCGCCGGATCACGTAAATACGCCGCGATCATCGCGAAGCGGAGGTAAAGCAGTTTGACAGGTAGCTCGCTTGGCGCAAGATTTAACAAGCTTGGCGCAAACCCCTGCACCACCGCCTCGGCAGCGAAAGAGGAGATATCAGTCAGCATCTGGCGATACTCAGTCTCGTGGTCCAGTTTGACTGCCAGAACGTCGACTTCGGTCGTCCCTGCTAGCTCCGTCGCGCGATCAACGACTCGGATCCGGAGACGCCCAACGGCTTCGCCGGGACGTAGCCGCCCCTGCTTCCAACTCGCATCATCCGGATCGAACAACTCACGCGGCTCAAGATTGACATTCGTTGCAGCGGTGACTATTTCGTAGCGGTAGGTGGCTGCTTCACGTAGTGCGAAGTCACCACTCGCCGAGAATGTCACGTCCTGTCGACCTGGAAGGTTGGCGACCAGCAGTTCACCGACGACTTGACCATCGTCAGTTAGAAGCGCCAATTGCAACGAACCCTGGGACATGGTTACTCAGCGAAACTGACGAATTGATTCGCGCGAACGGAGTCGATCATGCGGACGATCTTGTAGTGCGTGATAGGTAGCCGTGGGGCCGGACCGGGGCCGACTGCCAGCGCATCGAGCTCGGTGAGAACGGGTTCGATGCGGCGTCGCGCCCCGTGTATCTTCGGTAGCACTTTCTGCATCATCGCGAGGTCGAGCGCAGTATCGGCATCGGTGTCTCCCGTCGCCGCGAAGAACGCGCAGAACCGGAGGATCTCGTACAGCGTGCGGTGCCCGAACTCTTGATTGGCGCCAGCCAAGATCACGTGCGCCTCTCGAAGCGTCGACACAATCTCATCGCGGGCCGGGTGAGGATGCTCCCGCTGCCAATCGTCCCGTTCCGCGAGCGAGGCGAAGGCGCGCACGCGCTGATCCTTTCCTGCCGGCGCAGCAACGGGCCGCTGGAGCTCGGCATCGAGTTCATCGGAGGTCACCCGAAACTCAAAGGTGGAGGCCCTGTCGAGGACCTTCGGCGAGAACATGTAGGTCGTCTCGTCGACGTTGACTGTGCCGACCACGAAAAGATTTCGTGGTAACGGCCTCCTCTGCGCTTCTACGTCGCGCAGGACCCATTGACGAGATGGCTTATCGAAGACCAGATCGGGCAAGACCGGGCGTCGCGATTCAACTCCGGAGAGAAAGTCCGAGAAGTACCGCTCGACATGCGCTAAGTTCATTTCGTCCAGGATCAGCAAGTACGGATGCTCGGGATCGTCCGCTGCGCGAAGAACAAACTCGAACGCTTCCGGGACAAACCACACCGGCGCCCCAGACGCGGATTTACGCAGCGCATCCTCGTAGCCAAAGATTGATTCCGGGCCCGTCCAGTCAGGCCGCACGGGTACGACGACGTGGCGATGACGTCCGTGTTCATCCGTGCCGAACCATTCACCGAGTCTCATCGCGAGCTGAGTCTTGCCCGAACCGGCGAGTCCCGTCAGTATCGCGAATGGTTTGGCAAGCAGACTGCTCAAGAACGATCGAACGACATTTGAGCCTGCTGGGAAGCGGAGTCCCGAGGCTTCCACAGCGGCGGCAAAGTCATGAAACAATTCATCCGGCATCGGCGTATCCGGCGGCGGGGGAGGTACTGGCGGTTGGACCGACGGTAGGTGCTCCGCGAGCTCGGGGAACCGTTGGGCTAGCTCATATACGAACTCTGCTTGCAAGCGGACAAGATAAACTTGCTGGACAGATCCAGTGCTTGTGAACGGTGAACCCTGCCTGATGCGGGCACCCTCGTCGATGGCGCCAAGTGCAACAGGCTCATTCAGCTCTTGGTATTGCGTCTCGACGAGCCGGCCTGCCTCATCCCAGGATTGGTCGTCGAGCGGATTCGGCGCCGGCCTCGCGGCTGCCCTCACATGGCTTGCTGCTCGCAACGAGCCGTTGCTGTAATGGAGGACAACGTCGCCTTCGCGAACGTCATCCATGGTGTCCCAGTGGTATTGCGGACGGCCCGCCCTGTTCAGCATCGGAGCCCAAAGGAATCCGCCATCGCGCTCCTTCGTGTAAGTCGCGCCTTGATTCACCCACCAGACCGAAGCCTGTCGTCCGAGGAACGTGACCCCTTGCTCGGTAAGTTCGCCGTTTCGATCGATGAGACCGCTCTCGCGGAGAAGTTCTCTATAGCGCGCACCCTGCGATTCGAAGGTTCGGTCCGATTGCCACTGGTCGGAGTTCGAGCGGTCCGCTAGGGCGCGCCCCAGATCGTCGTTGGACCATTCTGTGTTCATATCGTGAACAATCTGAAGCGCGATCCGGACGTCCTCAGCCAGCTCAGCGCTACCCCCACACAACCGATCACGAAGGACGGCGGCCTGCGTCTCATTAACAGTCCAGGGATTGGTTAGATCAACATTTTCGGCGTAGGTGATACCTGATCCAGTGAGCTGCCACCTGCGATCTTCCCCGACCACAAGGTCGAGCATCCGCGCAAACCGAAGACAATCACTGGCCCGCACTTTCGGATTCTCAATTGATTCCCCAGACTTGAAGAGTTGCGTGGCATGGTCGCCGAGGAGTTCTTCGATATTCGCCGAGCCAAGCTCGCGGAGGCGTGCGAGCAGCAGATTGCCATAGCTGAACTTGAGAGTCGGAATGGCCAGCACCAACTCAGGCTAGTTGGGAATGGGAGCGGCGCCCAGCATCCGAGATGCATCTGCTCTAGTGTCCCTCCGACCCGGACGTGTTTGGCACCGATCGTCGTCATCCGACAGGAATCACCATTCTCGCCGACCGAAATGCCGGCCCGCAGTCGTCGGCAACGACGCTGATCGCCTACCCACACCCCGCACTGTCCGAGTATCCCGAGGCCGGCCGCGTCGGGCGCCGTGGTAACGCCCACTCAACCCACATATTTCTATGGCGCGCCACCCCGGCTAACCTGACACCGGGCGGTTTAGCCCACAAGGAAAACGATGAGCGAAACAGCCGAGACGACCGTAGAGGTAACCGGCCTGCACCCCGTCGGGCCCGGCGTGGATCGCCCGGAACATGTTGTGGTGGCCGGCGATGGCCGGGTGTTCGCCTCCGACAAGGCGTCCGCTGTCGCAGAGCTCGTCGACGAGAACGCCATTCGGCGTATTGGGCAGGCGGGCGGCGAGCCGAACGGCATCGCACTGGACTGCGACGGCCACTTTCTGATCGCTTATTGGGGTCTCGGCGTGCTTCAGGATCTCGAGCCGGAGACCGGCGAGATCGCAGAAGTGCTGAGCGACGAACTCGACGGGCGCCCGCTACGATGGCTGAACTTCGTTCTAGTGGATTCCGTTGGGGCGCTGTGGTGCTCGGTGAGCACGATGTCGGACGACCTCATGGATACGATCGCGCGGGGCACCGCGGACGGGTTCATCTTCCGGGTCGCACCGGATCGCCGATCGGTGCGAGTGGTCGCTGACGGGGTAAGCTTCCCGAACTGCATGGCGCTGGATCGCGACGAGGACTATCTGTACGTGGTCCGCACGGTAACCGCCGACGTGGTGCGGTTTCCGATCCAAAGCGAGACGCTCGGCCCACCAGAGCAATACGGACCGCCGCTGGGCGACCGGCGCCCCGACGAGTACGGCCCCGACGCTGGCCGCCTAATGGCCGATCCGGAGGTGGGCCGCCGGTGGGGGATGGCCGACGGATGTGCGTTCGACGCCGAGGGAAACCTCTGGGTCACACTCGTTTTGGCCAATAAGATCGTCGCGATCAGCCCGGACGGCCGCGCGACAACCGTGATCGAAGACCCGGAGGGCGCGCTGCTACAAAGCCCGACCAGCATCGCCTGGGGCGGCGAAGACATGCGCGATATCTACATCGGCTCGATCACAACGCCATACGTCCTCAAAGGCAGGAGCTCGGTGCCGGGCCTGCCGCTAATCCACCAGCGCTAGCCGCCCGACGGCCCAGGCCGCATGAAGTCCGGCAGCGCCTCCTCCGGGTCGGCCGGGATCATCGACTCGCCCAGCCCCCACAGCTGGCGGATGGTGGCACCGCCGTCGACGACGAGCGTCTGACCGGTGATGCGGGCGGCCAGCTCGGAGGACAGGAACAACGCGGCGTTGGCGATGTCATGCGCGCGGGGCGCCGCCAGCGGGTTGATCCCGTTGACGTTGTACTCACCGGGCGGCTGATCCTCGTTGCCGGACCCGACGTTGCCCGGCGCCACCGCGTTGGCGCGAATGCCGTACCGCCCCAGCTCATCCGCGAACGTCTTGACAAGCGAGATGACGCCGGCCTTGGCGGCGCCGTAGGCGGCGTGGTAGGTCGCCGAGGCGATGCCGTCGACCGACGCGACCGCGACCAATGATCCTCCGCTGCCCTGGGCGATCATGTACCTGGTGGCGGCCTGAAAGAGGTAGAACACCTGGGTCAGGTTGTAATGGATTGCCGCGTCCCACAATTGGGGGGTGAAGTCCTCGACCTTCGACCAGGTGGCGCCACCGATGATGTCGACGCAGACGTCGATACCGCCCAGCGCCGCCTCGACGTCATCGATCGCCCGGCCGACCTGCTCGGGGTCGGTCATGTCGGCGACGATCGGGACGGCGTGACCGCCCCGGCCGACGATTTCGCCGGCAACTTGTTCCGCGCGCTGCTCGTCGATGTCGATGCAGGCCACCGAGGCGCCCGCTTCGGCAAGAACCAGCGACGTGAACCAGCCGTGGCCCGCACGCTCGGGGATGTAGCCCGCGCCCGACACCACCGCACGCTTGCCCGTGAGCCCCAAATCGATCACACCGACCTCCTTCGCGGGCCAAGCGCCGGCGAGCGCCGGCGGCCGTACTGGTGGAGTATCGAGGCGGCCTCGACCGCAGTCAACGACGGCTGCTCAGCACGCCGGCTGGTGTTCCTCGAGATCAGAGCTGCCGGCTTCAGAGCCGTCATCACCACGCCCGCGGAACGGCCCCACGACGTGCCCGCCCAAGTAGACGACCCCGCGGCCGACGGCCACGAACGCCCGGCCGGTGACGCCGCCGACGGCCCCCAGCGTGGCCAAGGCAGCGTCCAAGACACTCGGAATGTGGAAGTCCTCCCAGGTCTCCACCTGGTGCTGGCGCGCCTTCGCGAAGCGGTCGAGCTCGTCGCGCAGGGCGACGCCCTGCTTGGCCAGCTCGCGCACCGCCCAGAACCGGAAGCCGTCAACCGCCTTGGACTGCCCGAACCGGTCGAGCACTTCCTTCGCGCTCCGGTAGATGTCGAGGTCTTCGCGCAGGTGATGGTCGACGAGCTCGCGAGCCTCGTCGATCGCCCGCAGCAGCTGATCGGGCTCCTTGGTCTCGATCCGCGCGAGGTTCAGCCGCTGCCACTTGTGCAGCGCCTCCTCGGCGATCACCAGCAGGCTCAGGGTGTCGCCAAGCCGGTTGTCGCCGATCGCGTTTCGCAGCTTCGCGGCGCGCTGCTGCACGGGCAGGCCGTGATCGAAGGACGCCAGGACGCGGCTCACGTGATTGCGCAATTGCGAGACGGCGACGTTGAGCGCCGGCCCCAACGCGGCCACCGAATCCCAGTACGCGTCGGGCAGCGACCCGTACTTCTCCAACGAGTCGACCATCCGCGAGACCGTCAGGCTGTTGCCCAGGACGTCGCCGGCGCGCTGCGCCCGGGCGACCTCGAGCACCGCCTCGACCTTGTCCTCCACCCGCCGGACGGCGTCCTCGACCTCGGCGACCGCGGACTTCAGCGCCATCTGCACGGCGAGCATCTGCGCCGAAAGCATCACCTCGGGACCGAGCAGCTCGGGTCGCCACTGCAGATAGGCAAAGACGTCATCGGCGCCCGTCGTCAACCGGAAAAAGCCGTCGGCGACCGGGACCAGGTTGCCTTCCTTCAGCGCCTCCACGGTGTCGCGGTGCAGCTGGACGTACTTGCCGGAGTCGGCCAGCAGCGAGGCCAGCCCGGCGATCGCCGCGTTCGCCAGCGAGGCGCTGTCGATGCCGGCGACCCGCAAGCCGTGCCCGGCCGTCGCCCGCAGCCGGGTCAGATAGGACTCGACGGCGGCGGGGTCACCGCCGAGCAGCAGGGACTCGTCCTGCAACGACACCACGACCTCGTCGGCATCGATCGCCGCCGACCGCTCGGACACCTCGGTCACGGCACCCCCTGATCCTTCGGCCGAGCAAAGCGGCCAAGAGTTAACAGGAATTTCTCGGCTAGCAAACCCGGACATTACACGCATGCCATAGCCAGACCCACGGGTTCGCCGCGTGTTCGGGAGGAATTCACCGAGGACGGGGAGGGGACGGCCGGCGCGATCGGGCACCCCGGGCCGTGTCCACCCGTAACCTTGCAGCTTGTGACCGCGCGCAAGCCCCCGCGCCTGACTGTCGAGGACTGGCTGCAGGCCGGCTACACGCTGCTCGCCGAGCAGGGGGGGCGCGCCCTGAAGATCGAGCGCCTCTGCCAGCAGGCCGGCGTCACCCGCGGCAGCTTCTACTGGCACTTCGCCGACATGGACAGCTACCGGAACGCGCTGGTCGAATCGTGGAACACCTTCCTGGACAAGGACCGGCGGTCGCTGGCGGAACTCGACGCGCTGCCCCCGCGAGAACGCCTGTCCGCCATGATGACCGCGCTGACCAGCCCGAGATATTGGACGCTCGAACGCGCGATGCGCGAATGGGCCCGCACCGACCCGGCCGCCGCCGCCAACATCCGAGCCGCCGACCGGCGCCTGCTGCGCGCCGTCACCAAGGCCTACAGCGACTACGGCTTCGGCGCCGAGGACGCCAAGCTGCGCGCCCAGCTGACGTTCGCCGCCGGCATCGGCCTGCTGCACCTGGCCGGCTCCGCCCAGCAGGCGCAACAGGCCGCGCAACGCGAAGGATTCCTCGAGCTGATGCTCAAGGACTAGACCATCGCGATCGGGGAGATCTTGGCGCCAATCGCCAACGCCCCTGCCAACTCTCGACTCACGTCGTAGTCGAACACCACGTGCCCCGCCGCGATGTCCACGTCGCGCTTGAAGCGCTGCAACGGATTCGACAGGAACTGCGCGCTGGCCCCCGAGGCCTCCACCAGATGGGCGATGATCGCCTTGCTCTCGTGCACGGTGTGGGCCGCCGCCAGCCGCGCCTCGGCCCGCACCGAGCGGCTCACCCGCTCGCCGGCCGACACCATGCGATCGATGCCGTCGGCCGTCTCGTCGACCAACGCGCGCAACGCCCGCAACCGCACCCGCGCGCTCGCGAGCCGGATCTGCGCGGCGGGCTGATCCTTCTGCGCCGCACCGCTATACGCCAGGACACGCTGGCCGAGGCGCTCGGCGAACAGCTCGGTCACCCGCTCCGCCGCACCGAGCACCGGCATCGATGCGACCAGCGCCAGCGCGGGCACCATCGGCCAGCGGTACGTCGGCGCATCATGGGCCCGCGCGCCCGGCGCCGTCCCGCCGTAGATGTCGGCCACGGCGACCAGGCGGTGCTCGGGGACGAGGGCGTCGGTGACGACGACGTCGTGGGAGCCGGTGCCCCGCATGCCCGCGGTGTGCCAGGTGTCGACGACCTCGACCTGCGCTGCGGGCAGCAGCACCAGCGCCGGATCGATGCGGTCCGGCCGCTCGACGAGCGCCCCGACCATCACCCAGTCGGCGTCCATCGCGCCCGTCGCCCACGACCACCGGCCGGTCAGGCGCACCCCGCCGTCGGCCGGGGTGCCGCGGCCGGTGGGGGCCAGGGGAGCGGGTGCCAGCACCGGCCCCGCGGCGAACACCTCCTCCTGGGCCCGCATGTCGAACAGCGAGAGCATCCAGTTGTGCAGGGCGTAGAAGCCCAGCGTCCAGGCGCTGGACGCGCAGCCGTGCGCCATCCGCCGAATCGGTTGCAGCAGTTCGGGAAACGGGGCCTGCAGGCCGCCGAACCGGGCGGGCAGCAACAGCCGGAACAGCTCGGTCTGCCGGAACTCGTCGACCGTCGCCGCGGGCAGCCGGCGCAGCCGTTCGGCCTCCTCGGCGCGCTCGGCCAACCGGGCGACGAAGTCGTCGGTGATCCCGTACGTCGGGTGTGTGTCGACCGCGGACATGGCGCCGACCGTACCATACTATTTTGTATGGTCGCTTTCAGCCGAGGTCGTAGGAATCCCGCGACACCCGGAAGTAGTGCCCGGTGCTGCTGTCGGTGCACGTCATGCCCGACGGCTCGCTGTCGCAGGTGATCGTGCCCGCGGACTGGGTCTGGCCGTAGTCGAGGGTCGGCTCGCCGGCGACGCGCAGGGTGTCGCCGTGGCAGTGGATGGCGGCCGGCTCGCCCAGGTTCAACACGAAGCGGTTGCCCCAGGCGAGATGCTTGCCGCACTCCGGTGGCGGCGGTGGCTGGTAGTCGAAGTCGCTGATGTCGCACGCCACACCGAAGCCGCCCAGGACGCAGTAGATGTTGCCGGACGGCGATTGAAAGTTCTGGGTGTCCGCGTGCGCGGTCGCCGGCATCGCGGTGGCGGCCGCGACCGCCGCGGCGGCGACAGCGAGGGTCCTCATCATTTGCTGAGCGTAAGCCTGTGCGCCGGTGGACCGGACCGATAATCCCGAAATAAGTTTGCGCGGGGGCCTTCACCCGGCCGGCCAAAAGGACTACAACGTCATCATGAAGGCATCGATGGTCGCCGCGGTTCCGCTCCTGGCGGCCGCGACCGCGGTGGGCCCCGCGCACGCGGAGCCGTTCTACCACTTCCAGTCACCCTCGGGCGACGTCACCTGCGTGATGGCGGCATTCGGTGCAGATGCGCCCCGCGCGTCCTGCGGCGTCACCGACCCCACCTACGTGATGCCGCCCCGCCCGCAGTCCTGCATGGGGGCCTTCGGCGACCAAGTCGACCTCGTCCAGGGCAGCTCGGCGGCGATGGTCTGCCACACGGACACCACCCGGGGCGCCGGGCTGGCGACGCTGCAAGCCGGTGACACCCGTTCCGTGGCTTGGCTCACCTGCAAGGGCGAACCCGCCGCCGTCACCTGCACCGACTCCAGCACCGGTCACTTCTTCCGCCTCTCGCGGGCGGCATTCAACCTGAAGTAGCTAGTTCGACCGGTGCCTGAGTTGCTCGCGGGTGTGCTTCTCCACGAACA
>NZ_LZIX01000262.1:0-12742 GCF_001666955.1 Mycobacterium sp. E735
GCAGGGCGCTGGCCGCCGCGCCGGTGGCCAGCAGCGGCGTGATCGGGTCCGCCAGGTCACCGCGCATCTCCTCGGCGAAGTCGCGGATGTTGTTCCAGGACGCCGCGGTCGCGTCGTGCAGGACGCGAAGCGGGGGCACCCGCTGCCACCGCGCGGGAATCTCCTCGCGGTCCTCGTCGACCGGGCGGGGCAGTAGCCGCTGCACCTCGGTGACCGGCAACGCGTGCCAGTCGTGGGCGGTTTCGGGTTCGGGCAGCGGGTCCCGCAGGGTCTTCACGGCCGCCCGGTAGCCGAACCACAGGCTGGCGACCATGCCGACATTGACCGACGCCGAACTGCGGCCTGGCACACCGGGAATCAGCATCAGCGCGCCGATCGCGGAGGCCGAGGCCGACAACCGGACCGCGCCCTCGGTGGCGGCGCGCGCGGCGGGCAGCGCGTGCAACATGCGCCAGGCGCCGGCCAGGTCCTTCGCGACCACGTCGGCGGCCCAGGGCGCGGGATGCCCGGGCCGCAGCACCCCGATGGTCACGTCGGACCGGTGCGCCCCCCGCATGCCCGAGGTGGTCAGCAGCGCCACGGTGTGCCCGGCGGCCTTCAGTTCGGCGACGGCCGCCGCAACCGCGTGGTCGATCGATCCGTCCGCGGGGTAGAGCTGATCGAAACCCTGTGCCAGGGAACGCAATCCGTCGTCGTCGAGGGAATAGACCCGCGGCTGGGAGCGCCGCGCCTCGGTGAGCACCGCCGCCGCGAACGGATCGCGGACCGGGCTGATCAGGGCCTGGCCGACGTCGCCGGCTCCCGGAATGTCGGCCAGCTGATGCCATCCCGGCTTCATGCCGTCGCTGTCGAGCGCGGCCCGGACCGCCGCCCAAGCGTGTGCGCGTGCCGAATTCTCCACGCCCAGAACGCGACTGACCGTGAGCTCGTCGGTGTACAGGGCTCGAGGGTCGACCATGATCGCGTCAATCCGGTCGAGGGACCGCAACACGCCCGGACGCAGCACCAGCGCGTCGTGGCGGCTGGTCAGGCCGAGGTTCATCGTGCAGCCGAACGCTTCCCGCACGGTCCGCAACGGTTTGGGGACCGCGGCAAGCGCGGCGGCGCCCGCCGCGTCGGGGTTGCGGGTGAGCAGGCCGACCGCGGCGGCGGCGCCGATGCCGGCCAGTCCGGCGCGGTTGGCGTAGCGTTCCGCGGGCCCGTCGGGCGGCGACGGGTTGCCGACGGGGGTCGCGGCCGCG
This sequence comes from Mycobacterium sp. E735, assembly GCF_001666955.1. NCBI lineage: Bacteria > Bacillati > Actinomycetota > Actinomycetes > Mycobacteriales > Mycobacteriaceae > Mycobacterium > Mycobacterium sp. E735. The sequence continues at coordinate 1,242 of NZ_LZIX01000262.1, forward strand.
TCGTCGGGCACCGGTTGGCCGGCCAACTCGGGTTCGTGTCGACTCCACGCCAGCCTGCCGTTCCACGCCTCGGCGGCCAGCATGGTGCGGGTGGCGGCCTCGGCGGCCGCCGCCGTCGGCGACAGCGTGAGCGCCGCGGTGGTGGCGTTGACGATGCCGAACAGCACGTCGGTGCCCTCGGGCCCCAGGCGCCGCTCCAACTCGCGGCGCAGCCGCGGCAGATGGTCGGCCACCGTCGGCGGCACGGCCACCAGGTCGGGCAGCCGGGGCAGCCGCAGCAGGCTGCCCGTCAGGGACAGGCCGAAGCCGACCGAGGCGGCCGTCGCCGCCACCATCCGGCCCATCAGCAGCGCGTCGTCGCCCGGCAGGCTGGCCGGGTTCGCCCGCGCGGCGCGAGCTCGGCGGGGCCGTTCCGCGCCGGCGACGGCCCGGCACAGCTCGGCCGTCGAGGGACCGTCGTCCGCCACGGTCACCACCAGGCGCGCCAGGGCGGGGTTGAGGTGGGCCCGCTCGACGCCGGGCAGCGCCCGGACCGCCGCCAGGACCGCCGCCGCGATGTCCGCGGCGCGCTCACCCTCCAGCCCGCGCACCTCGATCCAGCGCCTCGGTCCGTTGGCGCTGACGCGCCGGGCGCGCGGCCCGCCCGCCGCCTCCAGCACCGCACCCGCCGCGGCGCGGGTGAGCCCCGGGACATCCGGCGTCGCGCGCACCAGCGACCTGCCCATGCTCGTCGCGACGTTGCCGCCCAACAAGGCGGCGCCGGCGGCGATCTCGGCGCTGAGGGCGGCGACGCGCAACGGCGCCGTCAGCAGTCCCAGTCCAGGGAGGCCGCGTCGTGTGCTCACCGTGTTCTCTCGGCTCGGATGGATGGTCCTCGATATGGTGACAGCGGCAGGTTAACCGGCGGTGGCGCGGGCGGGAGGAGTCATTCAGGCTCTTTTCGGGTGCCTTTCGTCCCTTGCGAAAAGCGCTCGCATTGGCCACCGTTGCGCTATGCGAACCGCTTACCACCACCAGCTCGAAGAGTTGAGCGTCCAGCTCGGCGAGATGTGCGGCCTGGCCAACGAAGCCATGAGGCGCGCTACCAGGGCATTGTTGGAGGCGGACTTGGACGCCGCCGAACGGGTCATCCGCGAGCACGACCAAATGGTGGTGATGCGGGGCCGCGCGGAGCGAGAAGCGTTCGCGTTACTGGCACTACAACAACCGGTTGCCGGAGAGTTACGGGCGATCTTCAGCGCCGTCCAGATCATCGCCGACATCGAACGGATGGACGCGCTGGCGGTGCATGTCGCCAAGATCGCCCGGCGTGAACACCCGAATCGGGCACTGCCCGACAAAGTCCGCGCGTGTTTCGCCGAGATGGCCGAGGTGGCAATCGCGTTGGGCGACAACGCGAAACATGTATTGATATCCCACGATCCGGAACAGGCCGCGCGGCTTCGCGAACAAGACGACGCGATGGACGAGCTCTACCGGCAGCTGTTCAGCGTGCTGCTGGACCAGAACTGGACGGACAACATCCCCGCCGCCGTGGACGCCGCGCTGCTGGGCCGCTTCTACGAACGCTTCGCCGACCATGCCGTGGAAGTCGGGCGCCGCGTCATCTTCATGGTCAGCGGCGACCTGCCCGAGCAAGACGAGATCTCCACCTACTGACACGGCGGCGGCTGGGCCGGGCTGAGAAGATAGCGTCGTGCAGGGCAACATCCAGGGCCGCGTGTGGCGCCACGGTAAGCCACAGGACGACTTCACCTTTGACGACATCTCGGAGTACCTCCGCGAACCCGACACCCTGGTGTGGGTGGACCTGTGCGCCCCCGACCACGACGCGCTGTGTGACCTGGCCGCCGAACTCGGCCTCAACACCTGGGCCGTCGAAGACGCCGTCGCGGCCGCCGAGCGGGTCAAGGCCACCGCCTACGAGACGCACACCTTCTTCACGGTCTATGCGGTCGAGGTGGCGGCGGAGGCCGCCGACGAGCCGGGGCGAATGCTGTCCATGCACCGGATTTCGGCGTTTGTGCTGCCCCGCGGCCTGATCACCGTGCGCCTGACGCCGGACTTCGACATCGCCGCGGTCACCCGGCGATGGGAGGAGATCGGCGCCCAGCAGTACGGGGTGGGCGCGCTGGTGCACGGCCTGCTCGACGTCGTGGTGGACAGTCATTTCGCGGCGGTGGAGGCCCTGGACGACTGCGTCGAATCCATCGAGGACGAGCTGTTCGACGGCAGGCCGCGCCAGGCCAGCTTTCAGCGCCGGACATTCCAGATGCGCCGCGACCTGGTGGGGCTGCGGCGGGTGGCGCTCCCGATGCGGGAGGTGGTCAACTCGATCCAGCACCACCGGCACGAGGTGGGGACCGCCCCGGAACTGGACCCGCTGTACGCCGACCTGTACGACCACGTGCTCCGCGTGTCGGAATGGACGGAATCGTTGCGGGACATGGTCACAACGATTTTCGAGACCAACCTGTCGCTGCAGGACGCGCGGCTGAACACCATCATGAAGAAGCTGACCGGATGGGCGGCCATCATCGCGGTGCCCACGGCCATCACGGGGTTCTACGGCCAGAACGTGCCGTACCCGGGCTTCGGTCACCTCGCCGGGTTCATCGCCAGCACCAGCCTGATATTCGTTCTGATGGGCGTGATCTACCTGATGTTCAAACGCAGGGATTGGCTATGACAACAGAGGTGTTACCGGGTTCCGCGGCCCCGACCACGACGTCGGTCGCGGCGGCCCCGGTCGACGAGGTGCTGCGCTCACTGGACAGCTCGGCGGCGGGACTGTCGAGCGCGGAAGCCGCTGCCCGGCTGACGCGGTACGGCCCCAACGCGGTGCGGACCCATCGCGTCAATCCCCTTGCGGTGCTTGGCCGTCAGCTGCGCAACGCGGTTCTCATCCTGCTGGCCGGCACCGCGGTCGTCTCGTACTTCCTGGGCGACAGCATGCAGGCGGTCATCATCGGCATCATCCTGGTGGCCAGCATCGGCCTGGGTTTCATCAACGAGTACCGCGCCGAGCGGGCGGCCGCAGACCTGCACGCGAGCGTGCACCACAACGCCGTGGTGCGCCGCGACGGGGAGTTCGTCACGCTCGCCGTCACCGCGCTGGTACCGGGCGACGTGATCCGGCTGGCGCTGGGGGAGGCGGTGCCGGCCGACGTCCGGCTGATCGAGGTCAGCGGCTTGGAATGCAACGAGAGCATTCTGACCGGGGAGTCGACCGGCTCCGAGAAGTCGCCCGAGCCCGTGCCCCCCGGAACCGACCTGGCCGACGCGGCCGACCTGGCGTTCATGGGCACCATCGTCAGCGCCGGCGAGGGCACAGGGGTGGTGTACGCCACCGGGAGGAACGCCGAATTCGGCCGCATCGCAGCGGGGTTGGACGAGCGTCAGCCGGAAACCGGCTTCCAGGTGGGCCTGCGCCGGTTCTCCTATCTGCTGCTGCAGGTGGCCGTTGCGCTGATGGTGGTCATCTTGATCAGCAACCTGCTGTTGGCGAAGCCGATCATCGACTCGGTGCTGTTCTCGCTGGCGATCGCCGTCGGCATCACGCCGCAGCTGCTGCCCGCCGTCGTCAGCACCGGCCTGGCCACCGGGTCGCGGCAACTGGCCAAGGCCAAGGTGCTCGTCAAGCGGCTGGTGTGCATCGAGGACCTCGGCGACATCGACATCCTGATCACCGACAAGACCGGAACCCTGACGGAAGGCCGGCTGCGGATGGTCGAATCGGTCGACCCCGCCGGTGCGCACAGCGACCCGGTCCGCCGGCTGGGGCTGCTGGCCACCGATGTGGACCCGAAAACCGGTGGCGCCAGCGCCAATCCGCTCGACGCCGCGCTTTGGGAGTCGCCGCAGGCGCACGACTTGGTGGCCGGCGCCGGGCGGGTTGCGTTGCTGCCGTTCGACCACGAACGCCGGGCGACGTCGGTGCTGGTCGACGACGGCGGAACCCGGCTGCTGGTGGTCAAGGGCGCGCCCGAGCAGGTGCTGGCCCAATGCCGGGGCACCGCGGCGGCGGCAGAGGAAACCCTAGCGGCGTTGTTCGCCGCCGGGCGCAGGGTGGTGGCCGTGGCCACCAAACCGGCGCCGGGTTTGACCGCGATCACCCGCGCGGACGAGTGCGACCTGTCGCTCGCGGGCTTCCTGGTCTTCGCCGATGAGCCCAAATCCGCCGCGCGGCAATCACTCTCGAAACTGGCCGACCTGGGTATCGAGCTGAAGATCGCCACCGGGGACAACCCCCGCGTCGCCGAAAAGGTCTGCGGCGACTTGGGTCTGGCGTCCAAGGGCACCATCACCGGCGCACAACTGGACGCGCTGGACGACGACGCGTTCGCCGGTGTGGCGCAGGACCACACCATCTTCGCGCGCATCTCCCCGGAGCAGAAGGCGCGGCTGATCACCGCGCTGCGCCGCAAGGGGCGGTCGGTCGGCTTCCTGGGCGACGGCGTCAACGACGCGCTGGCCCTGCACGCCGCCGACGTCGGGATCTCCGTCGACAGCGCCACCGACGTGGCCAAGGACGCGGCCGATGTGGTGTTGCTGGAAAAGGATCTCGGGGTGCTGGCCACCGGGGTGGCCGAGGGCCGGCGCATCTTCGCCAACACCATCAAATACGTGCTGATGGGCACGTCGAGCAATTTCGGAAACATGTTCAGCGCGGCGGCCGCGTCGGCGCTGTTGCCGTTCCTGCCGATGCTGCCCAGCCAGATCCTGCTGAACAACCTGCTCTACGACACCTCGCAGCTCGCGATCCCTTCCGACCGGGTCGACGCCGCGCAACTGCAGGCGCCGTCGCACTGGAACGTCGCGTTCATCCGCCGGTTCATGTTGATCTTCGGCCCGATCAGTTCGCTGTTCGACTTCCTGACGTTCGGCCTGATGCTGGGCGTGCTGCACGCCGGCGCGGTCGAGTTCCGCACCGGCTGGTTCGTGGAATCGCTCGCGACGCAGACGCTGATCATCTTCGTGATCCGCACCCGCATGGTGCCGTTCTTCCGCAGCCGGCCCAGCGCGCTGCTGACCGTCACCAGCATCACCGTGGTCGCCGTCGGCGCCGGGCTGACGATTTCACCGCTGGCGCGGACCCTGGGCTTCACGCCGCTGCCGTGGCAGTTCTTCGCCGTGCTGGGGATGTTCGTGATCTGTTATCTGGTGCTGGTGGAGCTGGCCAAGATGCTTTTCTACAGCGAGCCGATTCACCTTGTCGGACAACCGCATCGCACCCGGGGCAGCGCGTATCGCATCCGCAGGCGCGCCGCGCGCTACCACCATTACGCCGTGCGGCGGACGCGGAGAACGAACTGAACCTCAGACCTCAGTGATGGATCTGCACCGTGGGCTGGTCCGCAAGGCCGTGCTGGATGCCCCGGTTGATCTTGTCCGTAAGGGCCGCGCTGTCGGTGGGCGACGTCTCCTCGCAACTGCAGCTGAGTGTGTTGAAGGGGCTGGGGTCGGCGTTGGCGGCGGCTGCCGTCCATCCCGCAGCCCCGAGCGTGAGTGCAACGCCGACCAAAAGTCTAGGAATCATTTGGCCTTCGAGTTCTCAGGAATTGTTTCCGAATTAAAATTTTACCCGCGCGTTTGTCACGAGCCTGTCAACTGGCTGTTAACTTTCAGGCCTGGGCGCCGTACTTCGGGCAGTACGCCCGGATGCTCACGCCCACGAAGTAGCCGGCGTGGTAGCCGTCGAGGTGGCTGTTGGTCATGACGTCGTTTGCCACCTGTTGCGGCGCTTCACCGGAGTCGAGTTGCTGGCAAACCAGGTGCCCGGAACGGATCGCCGTTTCGGGCGATTCGTAGTTGATGCCCTTGGCGGTCAGCGCGGCGAGGAACGCGTCATCGGCGGCGCTGGCGTGGGCGGCCGGGGTCGCGCCGAGCACATCCAGCAGTCCGGCCGCGGGGACCACACCGGCAGCCATCAGCAACAGCAGAAGGCTGGGGTTGCGTATCTGGGTCCTCGTCATTTCTGATACTCCCGTGACATCGAAGTGCCGTTGCTCGCTGACAGCGGGGGCTGCCCGAATATTCCCACGTTGCGGTGCCGCTTGGTGCAGGATCAATCATATTGCGATCATCGCCACACCCAGAGCACGGTTTGCTCCGCCATTGGCGTTGCCGGGATTCTGACGACATGCCGTACGTGCGTTTGTTGGCTGTGGTGCTGGTCGCGCTGTGCTTGGTGGGCTGTGGCGAGCGGCATGTGTCGGCGGCCAGCGCTCGGGACGCGTCCGGGACGTTCCGGTCCGGCGGCATGGACCGAACCTACCTGTTGCACGTGCCGCCGGGCAGCCCGGTCGGCCTGGTCCTGAGCCTGCACGGCGGCGGTGGCACCGGCAACGGGCAACGGGGACTGACCGGGTTCGACTCCGTCGCCGACGCCCATAACCTGCTGGTGGTCTACCCCGACGGTTACGACAAGAGCTGGGCCGACGGCCGCGGGGCGTCGCCGGCCGATCGCCGGCACATCGACGATGTCGGCTTCCTGGTGGGGCTGGTGGGCAAGCTGCAGAACGACTACGGCATCGCCCCGGGGCACATTTTCGTCACCGGGATGTCTAATGGCGGATTCATGTCCAACCGGCTGGCGTGCGACCGCGCCGACGTGTTTGCCGCCGCCGCGCCCGTCGCGGGCACGCTGGGCGTGGGCGTGGCGTGCAAGCCGTCGCGGCCCGTGTCGGTGTGGGAGGCCCACGGCACCGCCGACCCGCTGGTGCCGTTCAAGGGCGGGGTGGTGCGCGGTCGCGGCGGGGTCAGCCACGCCATCTCCGCCGACAGCATGGTGAGCACGTGGCGGTCCGCCGATCGCTGCCAGGGCGACCCGTCCGTCCAGGCGCTGCCCAACGTGGGGGACGGGACCGTCGTGCGCCGCTTCGACTCCACGGCCTGCGCGGCGTCGACCGAGGTGATCTTCTACCAGATCGACAGCGGCGGGCACACGTGGCCCGGCGGCAGGCAATACCTGCCCAAAGCGATCATCGGGCCGACCACCCGCGCGCTCGACGGCTCGGAGGCCATCGCGGAGTTCTTTCTGGCGCACGCGCGGGGCTAGTGGCGATCGCGAGCGCGGTGTGGCCGGGCGCTGCGGGTCGCCACCATGGGGCTCGTGGCGATCGCGAGCGCGGTGTGGCCGGGCGCTGCGGGTCAGCGCTGGCAGGACGGGCACCAGTAGGTGACCCGGTCCCCGGATCCGTCGTAGGAGATGGGGGTGCCGCAGCGACGGCAGCCCTGCCCGGCGCGCCCGTACACCCACAGCTGCCGGCCGGACCGGGTGTCGCCGGTGGTGCAGCGGTTCCACCGCAACCGGTTGAGCCACAACATGTCGCGGGCGCGTGAGACCAGCCGGTGCGGGTCGCCCACCGCGCTCACCGGCGCGGTGGGCAGGTGCCCGCTGACGAAACACAATTCGTTGGCATAGACGTTGCCGATCCCGGCCAGGACGCGCTGGTCCAGCAGCGCCTCGGCGAGCGGGCGGTCCGGGTGCGCGGCCAGGTTGGCGGCGGCCACCCCGCCGTCCCAGTCCTCGCCGAGCAGGTCTGGACCCAGGTGCGCGACGGCGTCCTCGTCGCGATCGCGTTCCAGGATCTCCAGCACGCCGAGGTCCACACCGACGGCGCGGACGGTTCCGGCTTCCAGGACGATGCGCGCCCGGTGGTCGACGCGTAGCGGCCGCTCGCCGACCCGCCAGCTGCCGTCCATCTTCAGGTGCGAGTGGATGCTCGCCCGGCCGACCCGGATGAACAGGTGCTTGCCGCGGCTGAGCACCTCGTCGACCGCCTGCCCGGTGAGGTCGACCGTCGCGTACCGCGGGACGCGGACGTCGCAGCGGGTCAGTGTGCGCCCGGCCAAGTGCTGGCGCAGGACGGCGGCGGTGTGCCAGACAGTGTCTCCCTCGGGCATGGCTAGCGCGGCCTCACCGGAGCCGGAGTCCGCGCGGCGTCCGGGCGAACCCGGCGTCGGCCAGCGCCTCGGCCACCGGGCTCGGCCCGCCCGCTTGTGGCTGCAGCGCCGGCGCCCCGTCGATGCGCTCGACCAGGATCGACGCAACGCGCCGGGAGGCGACCAGGTCGGCCAGCGCCGCGGCCGCCGCCGCGTGGGCCGCGGGGTCGTCGGTGAACGTCAGCAGGGACCGCCCGCCGCGCTCCAGGAACCAGCCCAGGTGGCCGTCGACCAGCACGACGAGCGCGCCGGCCTTGCGGCCCGGCCGGCCCCCCTCGCCGCCCGACGCGGGCCACGGCAGCGCGGCGCCGTAGGGGTTGGCCGGGTCGGCGGCGGCCAGCGCGATCGCCCGGTATTCGGGCCGCTCGGGGTCGATGCCGTCGCTGTAACTGCGCAGCCGGTCGACGGTCGACGCGACCGCGAACTGCGCGCCGCCCAACGACTCGACGAAGTAGCCTCGCTGGCATCGGCCGGCCTCCTCGAAGGTGCTCAGCACCTTGTAGAGCATGGCGAACCCGCCGCCGATCCCCTCGGCCGCCACCGCGCCCTTGGTCAGCACGCCATGGCGGCCCAGCAGCAGCTCCGCCTGGTAGTGGGCGCGCACCGTGGAATCGGGCTCCGGAGCCGGCAGGGCCGACCACCGGCCGGCGACCGTCGGATCGGCCGGGCGCGATTGCGCGTGCGCGACGCTGTATCGGCTCAGCCGCGGCGGCCGGTGCGACCGGTGCGCGGGTGCCGCGCGTTTGCGGCTGCCCACCCCGCCGAGCACGGCGCGCACCGGCGCGAACGTGTCACCGGTGACCCAGCCCGCCCAGATCAGCTCCCACAGCGCGGCTTTCAGCTCCGAGTCGGGCAACCCGCTTTGGGCGAGCTGGCGAAAGAAGTACGCACCCCCGCCGGCCAGCGTGTCCAGGATCGCGCGGTGCGCGTCGGTGAGGTCGATCTCGGCGGGCCCGGCCAGGGTCAGCGGCGCGGAATCGCTCACGTGCAGCGCGACCCAGCCGTCGCTGGCCGAGATCGACCCGGCGCCCGACCAGGTCACCTCCCCGGTGGCGAGCAGCTCGTCGAGCATCGCGGGGGAGTACTCGCGCAGCCGCGGACCGAGCACCAGCGGCTCGATCGCCGAGGCCGGCATCCGAACCCCGGCCAGCTGGTCGATCACGGACATCAGGCCGTCCAGCCCCGAATTCTGGGCGGGCACCCGGTGCCAGGCCGGCAGGAACCGCCCGTACGCGGCGGTGCTCACCGGCTCCACCTGTGCGCGCAGCGCGGCCAGCGACCGGCGCCGCAAGACGCGCAACACCTCGGCGTCGCACCACTGTTCGCTGCCGGACGCGCTGGGGGTGGCGGCGACGAAGTCGCCGCGCACCAGGCGGCCGTCGGCGGCCAGCCGGCCCAGCACGTCGGCCGTCACCCGCAGGCCCAGCCCGAACCGGGCCGCAACATCCGCCGTGGTGAACGGGGTGTGCGTGCGCGCGTAGCGGCCGAGCAGCTCGCCCAGTGGGTCGGCCACCGCCTCGGTGAACGCGGCCGGCACCCCCAGCGGAACCGGCGCCCCGACCCCGTCGCGCAGCCGGCCGATGTCCTCGATGGCCACCCACCAGCTGCGGCCGGCGAACGACACCGTCAGCGCCCGCCGCGCACCCAGCAGGCCCTCCAGCCAGCCGCCCACCTCGGCGCCGCCGGTGCGGGCGGCGATCTCGTCCTCGGTCATCGGGCCCAGCAGCCGCAGCAGGTCCGCGACGCCTTCGGCGTCGCGCGCGGCCCGGTCCTCGGCCAGGTGCTGCAACTGGCGGCCGGTCGCGGCGATGACGTCTGGGTCGAGCAGCTCGCGCAGCTCTACGCGGCCCAGCAGCTCGGCCAGCAGCGTGCTGTCCAGCGACAGCGCCGCGGCCCGGCGCTCGGCCAGTGGGGTGTCGCCCTCGTACATGAATGCGCCGACGTAACCGAACAACAGGGACGCCGCAAACGGGGAGGGGCGGTCGGTCGCGACCTCGGCAACCCGCACCTTGCGCTGGGCGATGCCGGCCATCAGTGACGTCAGGGCGGGAACGTCGTAGACGTCCTGCAGGCATTCGCGGACGGTCTCCAGGACGACCGGGAAGTCGGGGTATTTGCGGGCCACGTCCAGCAATTGGGCGGCCCGCTGGCGCTGGTGCCACAGCGGCGATCGCTTGCCCGGATGCCGGCGCGGCAACAGCAGCGCGCGGGCCGCGCACTCCCGGAACCGCGACGCGAACAGCGCCGAACCGCCCACCTCGGCCGTGACGATCGGGTCGATCTCGTCGGCGTCGAAGACGAAGAGGTCGGCGCCGGGCGGGTTGTCGCCGTTGTCAGACAACATGTCCGGCAACCGCACCACGATGCCGTCGTCAGAGGCGGTCGGCTTCTCGTCCAGGCCGTAGCGTTCCCGCAGCCGGCGGCCCACCGCCAGCGCCAGCGGGCCGTTCACCCGCAGCCCGTACGGCGAGTGCAGGATCACCCGCCAGTCGCCCAGCTCGTCGCGGAACCGCTCGACCAGCAAGGTGGTGTCGGTGGGCACCACCCCGGCCGCGGTGCGCTGCTCGTCCAGCAGCGCCCACATGTTGTCGGTCGCGTAAGCGTCGAAACCCAGGCCGGCGCACCGGGCGTCGAAGGCGTCGCGGTCCAGTCCCGCCAGCTCGCCGGTGAACGCGCCCAGCGCGGCGCCCAGCTCCGCCGGACGGCCCGCGTCGTCGCCGCGCCAGAACGGCAACCGGGCCGGCTGGCCCGGCGCGGGAATCACCAGCACCCGGTCGTGGGTGATCTCGGTGATCCGCCAGCTGGTGGCGCCCAGCGAGATGACGTCACCGGGCCGGGACTCGTACACCATCTCCTCGTCCAGTTCGCCCACCCGCGACGGCTTCTCCGCCTCGCTGGCGAGGTAGACCGTGAACATGCCGCGATCGGGGATGGCGCCGCCGGAGGTGACGGCCAGCCGCTGCGCGCCGGGCCGCGCGGTCAGCGTGCCGGTGTCGCGGTCGTAGACCAGCCGGGGCCGCAGCTCGGCGAACTCGGTGGACGGGTACTTGCCCGACAGCAGGTCGAGGGTGGCCTCGTACACGCTGCGGGGCAGCGTCACGAACGGGGCGCTGCGGCGCACCGTGTCGAACCACCGGTCGGCGTCCAGCGGCTCCAGCGCCGCCGCCGCGACCGTCTGCTGCGCGAGGATGTCGAGCGGGTTGGCCGGCACCCGCATCGTCTCGATCTCGCCGGACAGCATCCGCTGCACCGTCACCGCGCAGCCGATCAGATCCGTGCGGTGCTTGGGGAACAGCGCGCCCTGGGACACCTCGCCGACCTGGTGGCCGGCCCGCCCGATGCGTTGCAGGCCGCTGGCCACCGACGGCGGCGCCTCGACCTGGATCACCAGGTCGACCGCGCCCATGTCGATGCCGAGCTCCAGGCTCGACGTCGCGACCACGGCCTTGAGCAGGCCGCGCTTGAGGTCCTCTTCGACCAGGGCGCGCTGTTCCTTGCTGACCGAGCCGTGGTGGGCGCGCGCCAACAGCGGCTCGGCGCCGTAGGTCTGGCCG